>JAJXXM010000326.1 GCA_021781095.1 bacterium | reverse complement strand
GTTGCGGCGTTCTTTTTGATTTACACCATACCGGCGGGTGCGATCTCGGGCCTACCGGGCCCCCTGGCGATCAGTGCCTCGATTCGCGCGGTGCGCGAGCATCCGGCGCGCGCTTTTTTGCTGGCGGTGATCTTTATTCTCCTTTGGGGAGTCCTACCGCAAATCGCAATCGTCCACCTGATGACGCTCACGACCAATCCGTTGTTCTTCCAGATCGTTCCGGCGGTGATAAAGGCGCTCGTCTTTGCATATCTCGCCTTCCCGTTTGCGAAGAACTACGACGACGTCGCGCCGCGAGGCTTTCGCTAGGAGCGCTCGCCGCCGATAACGAGCCCCGTAATAGCCATGCGAACGAGATCGGCAACCATCGACGGGCTGACGTTCGTCCGCGCCAATCGCTGAGCGTCATCGATCTTCTCGAAGGCTTTCAGCCCGCGCGCGAGATCGATATGTGGCCCGGAAGCATTATCGAGATAGGGTGCGGCAATCGCATCTTTCAAGAGCGTCTTTATCGCCAGCAAACCCTCGTCCAACCTCTCTCGCGTCGCCCAGTTGGCGGCAGGCGTCCCCCCGGCGACCGCTTCATCGAACCACCGCGCAACGACTGCATGCGGGGCTTCGGCGTCGAGATCGAGTAATTCCAGCGCTCGCGTCAGGCTTCCGCGCGCACGCGCGAGTACGCGTTCTGCCGCATCGTAAGGGAAGCCGCGTCGAGCGAGTAAACGCGTCATTTCGTCGCGCGAGAGCGGGCCGACGCGTAATTGCGTGAGGCGCGAACGGATCGTCCCGAGAATAGCCGCGGGGGTCGAACTCGTTAAAAGAAGGGTGACGCCCGTCGGCGGCTCTTCAAAAAATTTCAACAGTGCATTGGCAGCTGCCGGCGAGGCGAATTCAACGTCCGCGAGCAGCAGCACGCGCCGACCACCGGAGTACGATTGCATCGCCAACTGGCGGATGAGATCGCGCGAGGTGGTGTCGCCGGTCGTTGCAAAACCGGAGCCGGTCGTCTCGCCGATCTTGAGCGCCCCGAGGTGCTCGATAAAATCGGGATGAGCGCTCTGCCCCTCGTGCCCGAAGAGCGCGCAGGACCGGCACGATCCGCATGGACCGAGCGCGTTCTCGCCGTTTCCTTCGCAAAGCAGCGACTCCGCGAGATAGCGCGCGAAACTCTTTTTTCCGACGCCGCTCGGCCCGACGAAGAGATACCCGTGGGCGATCTCTGCTTTCCGACTCCGCTTGAAGAATGCTCGCGCCGCGTCGGCGCCGATGGTGGGATCGTAACGTTCAGACACGCGCCTCGACTCCATCGATAGCGGAGAGCGCCGCAGCGACGAGCGTTTCGCGGGCGTCGCCCGCGTTGAGAACGACGTGTCGAGAGCTCTCACGCGCAATCGTCAAAAAGCCTTCACGCACGCGTTCGTGGAAGTCGGCACTCTCGCTTTCGAGTCGATCCTGGGCGGCACCGCGCTCGACGAGACGGCGCCGTGAAAGCGTCGGGTCGCAATCGAGTACGATCGTTACGTCGGCGATCAGCGGACCGACGGCGATATCGCAAAGAGCGCGCAACATCGCGAGATCGAGTCCACGACCGTAGCCTTGATAGGCGAGCGTCGAGTCGACAAAGCGATCGCACAGGACGATCTCTCCGCGTTGCAGCGCCGGACGAATCAAAGCGGCGATATGCTGGGCCCGTGCGGCATTGACGAGCATCGCCTCCGCGACCGCGTCGATCGCCGGCCCCGGCGCGAGAAAGAGCGTTCTGATCGCGTCCCCGAGCGAGCTCCCGCCGGGCTCCCGCGTCGTGGTGACCCTCCGGCCGCGAGCGCGCAATGCCTCGGCAAGCCCCATTTGCAGGGTGCTCTTACCGCTACCTTCAATTCCTTCAATGACCGCGAACATACTGGGCGGTCATTCGACGGGAGGTCAACCCATGTCCCTCGGCAACTCGATTTTCTCGGACGTGATCGAGTGGTTTCTCGGGCGCGCCGGCGATCGACGGCAGTATCAACGTCGAACGGGTGCTTTTCAAGTGTGGTGGCTCCCTACCGCAAGCAAACCCAACGATCTTCGACAAGGGATCGGAATGGAGATCTCGGCGAACGGGCTCGTCTTTATCATCCGCGAGAAGATCGAGACGAAGGAGATCAACCTCATCGTTCGACTGCGCGAACAGCGACTTCCGATTCGTTGCAAATTGCTTCGTGCAGATACGGTGCAACACAAGAACGATCCCTGGAATCGATATTTTTGCGAGTTTTTGGGGATCGCCGCCGACCATTGGGACGCGGTGGTACGATACGTTACCGACACGCCGGAGCCGGTCGACCGACGCACGCCGGAGAACCCTGCTGCCGCTCAGACCGACGATGCCTACCGGCTTCTGCCCGTAGCCATTCAAAATAAAATCGTCGCCGCACTTGTCGCTTCAAGGAAACTCGACGATCCGAAACCCGGGCAAACGCCGCTCATAAAAATATTTTACGGCGGGCTCGTCAACTCGGGCGGAAAGAAAGCGCACCGCTTCAACGTGCATAGCCGAGTAAAAGTCAAGGACGAGATGCTCGCTTACGACACACGATTTCTCGTCAGCGAAGAGGGAGAAGTCAAACAGGCATAACGCCCCTCGATACGGCGCGGAGCCTGCCCTGAGCGAGCGACGCGAGTCGAAGGGGCGCTACTCGGGATGACTCGGGCTACTCTCCCCCGCGATAGATCCGTACGCGGCGATTCGGCTCCAAACCGGTCGAGCGTGAGTGGAGACGGTGTTTTTCCGCCATCTGGTGCTGCATCCGCCGAACATACGAGGTCTGCGGCGAGAGTTCGATCGCCTGACTCGTCAGCATCACCTGATAGATCGCCTCCTCGGCCTCGCGCATGGCGATCTCTTCATGGTCGATCGAGCCCAAGTGAAAGACATCGCGCAGCGCCAATTGAATTTGCGTCGTCGTGTTGGTCTTGATCGCATAGATCGGCACGTTCTCCGCGGCGATCTGTTTGAGCTTCGGCTGTCCTTTGCGCTCCAAGGATTTCAGTGCGAAGACGACATCGGCGTCATCCCACGTTCTGGCAATCGATGCGCCGACTCGAAGGTTATGAATCGCGCGTTCGATCTTACTGCGAGAGACGCCGTACGGGAAAATCGAGAGCGGGCGCTGCCCCTCTTCGCGTTCGAAGGCAACGCCCTCGATGCTTTCCACGACCTGAGGCATCGACTCGGGCTCGGCTTCTTGGAGAATCGCGACTTCGCCCGAGGCACTTCGCTGGCGAATCTCGGGCTGCGGCTGGTATCCACGCAGCGTTGCATCGACGACATCGGCGACGCTCTTGTGGATCGCCAAGCGATCGCGATCGTGAATTTCGACGAGCATATCGAAGGTCGGCGGTTGTTTGCGCTCGAGTACCGTCTTTCGCGTCCCGCGGCGACGCGCTTCTTCGTCGGAGAGCGTTACGGCACTAATTCCGCCGAGCAGATCGGAGAGCGTCGGATTCATTAGCAGATTCTCGAGCGTCTGTCCGTGCGCTGTGGCGATCAGCGTGACGCCGCGTTCGGCGATCGTGCGCGCGGCGGCCGCTTCAGCCTCCGTGCCGATCTCGTCGATCACGACGACCTCGGGCATGTGATTTTCGACGGCTTCGATCATGACGGCATGCTGGAGCGCCGGATCGGGAACTTGCATGCGGCGCGCCGTTCCGATACCCGGGTGAGGAATATCGCTGTCACCGGCGATCTCGTTCGAGCTATCGACGATCACCACGCGCTTGCGGTCGGAGGCGAGCACGCGCGCGCATTCGCGCAACATCGTGGTCTTTCCGACGCCGGGGCGCCCGAGCAAGCAGATCGACTTGCCGCTGCGTAGCACGTCGAGGATGATATCGATCGTTCCATAGACCGCTCGCCCGATGCGGCACGTGAGCCCGACGATTTTTCCCGTTCGGTTGCGAATCGCACTGATACGGTGCAGCGTCTGCTCGATGCCGGCACGGTTATCCGCGCCGAACCCGGAGATCCGCGAACAGACGTGCGCGATATCCTCGGGCGAGACCGGCGTCTCGGATAGATAAACAAAGTCGTCCTCGAAGCGCGCCTCGGGGGCGCGGCCTAGATCGAGAACGACTTCGATGATCGTTTCCAGGTGGGGAAGTCGCACGAGCGACTGACGGATGGGAAGCGGGAAGATGTCGAGGAGTTGGGTCAGTTCCCAGTTTGGGGAAACGGATTCGGCTTTCAGCGCCAATTGGCGAGCCCTCACTTCCTCCAGAAGACGTTTT
>JAJXXM010000369.1 GCA_021781095.1 bacterium | reverse complement strand
AAAGGGCGTCAATCGAAAGGCAAGAGCCGACTCGTTCGTTACGAAGAGCTCGCAAGCTACGAATACCAGAAGCGAAATGAAACGCAAGAGATTTTCATTCCACCGGGCGATCGCCTCGGCACGAAGGTCATCGATTTCGTCGATCTCGGAAAGAGTTACGACGGCCGCGTACTCTTCGAAGGACTGAACGCCTCGATTCCGGCGGGCGCAATCGTCGGCATCATCGGCCCCAACGGCGCGGGAAAATCGACGCTCTTTCGCACGATCGCCGGAGACGAGCATGCCGATACCGGAAGCGTTACGATCGGCGAGAGCGTCAAACTCGCCGTCGTCGATCAGTCGCGTGCCTCGCTTCCGAACGAAGCGACGGTCTTCGAAGCGATCGGCGGCGGAGCCGATATCATCAACGTCGGTCGTTTCGAGATGCACGTTCGCGCCTACCTCGGCCGCTTTAATTTTAAGGGCGGCGATCAACAAAAGAAGGTCGGCGTGCTCTCCGGCGGCGAGCGCGGTCGCTTGCATTTAGCGAAAGCGCTCATTTCCGGCGCGAACGTCTTGCTGCTCGACGAACCCTCGAACGATCTCGACGTCGAAACGCTTCGCGCACTCGAAGAGGCACTCTTGGAATTCGGCGGCACCGCACTTGTCGTCAGCCACGATCGATGGTTTCTCGACCGCATCGCCACCCATATTCTCGCGTTCGAAGGCGAGAGCATGGTTGCTTTCTTCACCGGAAACTACCATGAATACGAGGCAGATAAAATTCGCCGTCTCGGCGAAGAAGCAGCGCGTCCGAAACGCGTGCGGTTTCGTCCGCTCGTTCATCTGTAGCGCCCGAGGAACTCTCCCGTGCCCATTCATGCCGTACTCTGCTGTCTGATCGCGATCCACGTTCGTGCGGCATCCGGTGCTCCGCTCGCCGGAGCCCGCGTCGTAATGACCGACCTCGCCGATCGCAGGCGTATCCTCGCTCGTTCGAATGCGCACGGCATTGCAAGCATAAAGGTCGCGTGCGCAAAATATCTCGTCGATGTCGCGCGCCGCGGTTTTGCAAGCGTACGCCTCGGTCCGATCTCGGCCCGGAACGGCGAGCGCATCGAGGTCGCGCTCCAACCGCTCGACTCGGCACAACTGCACGTGATTGCGACCGTGCGCGTCGATGGAGCGGATCGGCCGGTACGCACGGCGACTCCGCATATTTCGATCTCACGCGCCGAGATGGAGCGCGCGGGAGTCTCGCAGGTCATCGGTGCGCTCGAAAGTATTCCGTCCATCACGATCGCGCGGCCGAATGGCGGATCGTCGACCGCTTACGCTACGGTCGCATTGCGCGGCCCCGATCCGTCCGAAACGCTCGTGACGCTCGACGGGCAACTGCTCAACGACGGCAATACCGGCGACGTCGATCTCTCGCGTTTTCCGGTCGCCGCGTTTTCGAACGTCGAAATAAGCGAAGGGCTCGGCCCTTTTAGCCGCGAGGGAAGCAACACGATCGGCGGCGCCGTCAATCTCATCTCGCTTCATCCCACGCTCGCACCGCATAGCGCGTTCTCGCTCTCGACGGGTTCATTCGGAAGAAACGAAGGCTGGTACAACACGACGGGAACACATGGAAAACTCGGCTACGCCGCTGCGCTCGACACGCAGAGCGAGATCGGCGTGGCGAACCAAGGCGTCACCCTTTGCACCGGCGGCTACGATCCTGCGCAATCGCAGCCGTGCATCGGCGCACGAGCGCAACAGATCGGATCGAATATCCTCGAGCGCTCGGGGCTCGTGAATCTACGCTACTCCATCGATCCGGAGAGCGATCTTGCGTTTCGCCTCTTTACGATGGCCGACACGCGCGACATGAGCGCCGCCGACAACGCTCCGGCGCTTGCGACGCAGCAAGGGCCGGGGGCCGATTTTATCGGGCCGGGCTCCTCGGCGATCGCTCAACATATTCGCGCGTACGATCTTCGCGCGCGCACCGCGCTCGGCAAAGGCTCGTTGCTCGTCGACGGGAGCACCTCCGATAACGATCTCGCGCTGCAGGGCGGCGGCGTCTCACCCTACGATCTCACCCACTACGACCGGCGTTCGACGCTCAACCTCAGTTGGGAACTTCCCCGCAACCGCAACGACTTTGCGATCGGCGGATACGCAAGCGGAGAGTCGTTCCGCGCGACCGGCGTGAGCGGAACCCTCCAGCAGCAGATTCTCTCCGGCTTCGTGCGCGAGAGCGATCGGCTCAGCGCGCGCTGGCGGCTGCAAGGCGGCATCTTCCTCACCCATTATTCGAGTTTCGGTTCGAGTCTCGACGGGCGCATCGGCGCCGCCTACAATCTCGGCCCACACGACGCGATTCGCGCAGCCGTTGGAACGGGTTTCCGCGCTCCCTTACTCATCGAACGCTATCTCTTTCCGATCGCCGACCTCCCCGTCGATGCTAATTGCGTTGCGACGGGTCAAGGAAATCCGGCGGAGCAACCCGAGCATGCGACCGAATACGAACTCGGCTATTCACATGCGAGCGCAACCGGCGATAGTTACGACGTTGCGCTCTACCGTACGAACCTGCGCGACCCGATTGAAACCTACTACCCGCTCGGTGCAAGCTGTCCGGCAAGCCTTCCACCGCTCACTTCGTATCCGATCAACGTCGGCAACGTCGTCTATCAGGGCGCAGAGATTCGGATGCATCACCGGATCGGTGCCTTCGATGTGGTCGCGCGTTACGGACTCAATGTCGCCTTTCCCGGACCGCTTCCCGCGACGGTGAGCAATCCGACCTCCGGCGGTAGCCTGGTCGCAAATCAACAGTTCCTCAATATTCCCCAACAGAGCGGATCGCTCGGTATCGATTGGGCGCGGAACGGCTGGCATGCAGTGCTCGACGGCTACGCGCAGGGCAACAACAACGCCTACAATCAGGGACCCTTTGCGATGCTCGATGCCGCGTTCGGACGTACGCTCTCCGATGGACTCGATATCACGCTCGCGGCAACGAACCTTACCGATGCAATCGCCGGACGCTACTCGCTCATCGGCGCCGGCGTTCCCTATCGCGGCATCGTCGGCACGAGCGGTGGGAATGCCGTTTTTGGCCCATTACCGACCAATCGCTATTTTGCCGATCCCTTCGGCGTACGTCTGATCGTAACGATTCGCCGCTGACGCAACCGAAGCGCCGCTCGCACGTTTCGAAGGGAACGCTGTGATCCCCGTTCATCTCAACGCCGTGGCAACCGCCGTGCCGCCCCATCGCTTGGAACAGCCGGATATCGAACGGCGCGTGAGCGCGCAGTTCGGTGCATCACCGCTCGTTGCGCGGCTGCTTCCGGTCTTCGCGAATACCGGAATCGAACGCCGATACTCCTGCGTTCCCGTCGAGTGGTATTACGACGAGCATCGCTGGGCCGATCGCAATGCCGTTTACCGCGAACATGCGCTCGCACTCATCGAAGCGGCGACGACGCGCGTACTCGAGCGCGCGCAACTCGCGCCGGATCGGATCGACGCGATCGTCAGCGTTTCGACCACCGGCCTGGCGACGCCGTCGCTCGATGCATTACTGATGGAGCGCCTGCCCTTCCGGCGCGAGACGACACGTCTACCCATCGTCGGACTCGGATGCGTCGGAGGAGCGCTCGGCTTAGCGCGCGCCGCCGACCTCGTGCGCTCCGGTGCCTTCGCCACCGTGCTCCTCGTCGGGGTCGAATGTTGTACGCTCTGGTTCCGTCGGAACGAACGAACGAAAAGCAATATCGTTGCGACCGCGCTCTTCGGTGATGGCGCAGCCGCCGCACTGCTCTCCTCGTCGGGGAGCGGGCCGTGCCTGGTCGCCGCCGGAGAATACACCTTTCCGCGCAGCCTCGATATCATGGGCTGGGATGTCGCCGATGACGGACTGCAGGCGATCTTCTCGCGCGATATACCCGCCCTCATCGCGCGCGATCTTCGCCCCGTCCTCGATGATTTTCTCGCGCGCCATCAACGCACGCTCGGCGATTTCGATGCGTTTCTCAGCCACCCCGGCGGCACGAAAGTCCTCGATGCGCTCGAACAGCTTTTCGCCGTCGCTCCGAATTCGCTCACCGATTCACGAGCGGTGCTGCGCGAGTACGGGAACATGTCCTCGGTCACGCTGCTCTTCGTGTTGGAGCGCGCACTCCGTGCGGGAAGCTTCGCCGCTCCCGCAGCGAAGCGAGCGCTCCTCAGCGCGATGGGCCCCGGATTTACCGCCGCCTTTTTGACGTTGGAACGATGAGCTGGCTCGACGGGGTGCTGCTCTTCGTCG
>JAJXXM010000145.1 GCA_021781095.1 bacterium | reverse complement strand
CACGACACCGCCAACGGCGACTTTCCCGCCTTTCACTTTCCCATCTGCGCGCAACTTCCAACGAATTTTTCCCGTCCGCGTATCCAGGGCAAAAACGGTTCGGCTGATGGCGCTCCCTACATACAACATCCCCCGATAGATGAGGGGAATACTCGCGGCGTTATTGATTGGTACATTTCCGGGAACGAGCGTTCGATCCCAGAGAAGGCGTCCGGTCCTCCCGTCGAGCGCGTATGCGTGCTCTATTCCCGGCGTCCGAAAACCAACGAACTTGTATCGGCTTCCTGCGGGGTGCGCAAGATACATACCGTATATGTCCGTACCATCGCTTGCAAGCGGGCAATCGTCAAAAGCAGCCGAATCGTTGGGGAAATGCTTGCGCCAAAGAATGCGCCCGTTCTTCCCATCGAAGGCAATCACATCGTCGGGATAATCTCCTGCGGTGACCACATCGCTCCCGTGGAACCTGTTCGCCGCGCTCATCGTCGCGGTTGATTGCAGATATTCGCGCCAACGATATTTCCCCGTCGTAGCGTCAATCGCAAAGAGCATCCCCGATGCGTCGTGATGTACGTACATCCCGTCGACAATCGCGCCGGTGGACATCGCGCTTGCAGGAACGGCAAACTTCCAACGCTGGGCTCCCGTGACGGCATCGATTCCGAGAATTCGGCTCGATCCGGTGCCGAGCAAGAGGTAGTTATTCGGGTCGAAGTTCGTGCCGTAATTATTTCCTTCAGCAACGATGACCGTCTGCCCGGTAACGATCGGGGCGGTCATCAGATCGTTACGCGCTTTGAATCTCCATAGTAATTTCCCGGTGCGAACGTTGAGTGCGTAAAGCGACCCTCCGCTACTTGCAACAAAGAGGCTATCGCCGGAAAGCGTAGGGCTCGACGAGATGCCGCCGTTTGCCTTAAACTTCCACCGCACGCTCATTCCGCTTTTTCGTGCGACAACAGCGTTGAGTTCCGGGTTATATCGAAATGCCGTCCATTGCCTCGGAAGCTGCGCTCGCGCAGCGCTACAGGCCGGGAAAAGCGCGAGTGCGACGGCGATAAAAACGAGCTTTTTCACCTTATCTCCTTCACGATCGGCATTGGCTTATGATCTTTTACTTCATAAATTGGGCGCACGGTCAGGCGACGTATCGCTGCGAATGTCGCTCGATGGAGCTTTGCCGTTACCAAGAGCCGGTTTCCACATCGATGCTCGACATAGAGACAATACGCTATCGGTGTAGCGAGTACCCACGGGGCGACGACAATCGCATCTTTCGGGGTCTCGGAAAGCACATACCGCACGTATGTCGGCGCACGCAAATCGTTGCGTTCATTAAAAATTCCTCGGTTCGCCCAAAATAGTCCGACGGCAAGAAGCAAGATCACCGTCGATGTCGCCCATTTCGGTACCCGATGCAGCCGAGCACTACTTAGGCCCAACACAAACGCTAAAGTCCATAATGCAAACAACAAATAGCTTTTTTTGTCTGCTTCGATCAAATAGGCAAACGTGAATGGCAGCCCGAGGCCACCGGCAAGCAGCGATCCTATTGCAAGCAGCGGCTCGCCGACGAGTAACGCGAACACGCTGATGATTACGGCTATCGCCGCTACAATATTCAGCTGATGCAACACGAATAAGCCGCCATGCACGAGCGCATACGCAATGTGCGATGGCGCGAATATCGCGAACATCGCCCGACCGGGAGAGAATTGCGCTCCGGAAAGAAACCATATCAGGCTACCGAGGCTGCCCGAGGTATGGGCATAATCCCAGAATGGCTGCCCCGGCGGAAGCCCGAGTGCCACGGTGGGATCGAGCCGCAACGCCGACACCTCTGCACTTCTCAGCGGGACGTAGCAGTAGAGCAACAATGGTGCGACCAACGCACCGATTGCCGCCGGAATGGCGCGCATTGGCAAACGTCGCGTTCCGGTAAGCGCAAGCAAGAGGAGACCGGGAAGCGTCCAGACGGCGACGGGGTGTGTTGCTAACGCTAGTCCGACGGCAAAACACCCAAAAATGAGATCGCGCACGCGCCCGCGTACGCGCCAGCGAATGACAAAAAGAAATGCCAGCGCCTCGAAGCACAGTCCCAGATCGTGGACATCAGCCCGAGTTGCGTGAAACCACACCGCTTGCGTAAATGCGAATACGAGGACAGCTGAAAGGGAAGCGATGGGCAACACCTTGACTTCGAGCAATGCGGCGAACAGCATCCATGCACTCGTCGCGACGGCAAGCGCGGAAAAGAGGTTCATCCGCCACGCGACGTTCCCGATCCCGATGATGTGCGCGAATGCTCCGGCGAGGAGCACGAAGGTCGGGAAGCCGGTGGGATGAGCGATGCCGAAAATATATGGAACCGTCTGCATTTCGCCGACATCCCAAAATCCAAACGACGGCATGAGCGAACACACGTAAACCGACAGCGGCACCGCGAAGGCTAAACCTCCACAGATGACCGATGCCTTGTTCTTCATTGCCGACGATCTTAAATGGTCGTCATCACGAGCGGCGGCGGTTCTATGCCTTTTTCAACGATGACGACCGCACTTTGAATTTCATGCGCAAATACGCCCGTGCCGTAAATCGTCGCAATTGGTTGCCCGAGTTCGACGCGCTGCCCCACGCGGACGGAAAGTTCAATTCCCGCCGTTGGGAATTGCTGCGTTAGCCGACGCGCGGCGTTTCCCAGCGCGACTGCATCGATCGTTGCAACCACTCCGCTGCGGCCGGCAATAACTTCGTATGCATCCGGCGCCGCGACGAGCGCTTCGAGCGCGCCGCGCGTCGCGCCCTGCGCCTCCACGAGGGCGACGAATCGTTCGTATGCACTCCCGTCGGCAAGCGCTTCGGCGGCCCGGCGTTCGCCGTCGTGAACGCCGCCGAGCGCGAGCATCTTCGTAGCCACAGCAGTCACGAGTTCGAGCACGCGCGCATCGCTGCGCGTGCCGCGCAAGAAATCGCGCGCTTCGATCGTTTCGATCCCCGTGCCGATGCAACGCCCGAGCGGTTCGTTCATCGCGCTCACGATCGCGTGTGCCGAGCGACCGAATCGCTCCGCGACCTCCACCAGTCGACGCGCAAGCAGCACCGCTCCCTGCTCGTCGCGCATGAATGCCGCACTACCGCATTTTACATCGAAGACGAATCCATGCGCGCCGCCAGCGATCTTCTTCGAGAGAATCGAAGCGACGATCAGCCCGACGCTCGGCACACTTCCTGTTCGGTCGCGAAGACGATAGAGCCGCTTATCTGCCGGGGCGAGTGCTTCGCTCGCCGCAGCGATGGCACAGCCGATGCGCTCCACTTGGGCGATGAATTCACCGCTCCCAAGCGCACTGCGAAAACCGGGTATCGCTTCGAGTTTATCGATCGTTCCGCCGGTATGTCCGAGCGCGCGGCCGGAGAGTTTCGCCACCGGAACACCGCAAGCCGAAACGATCGGCACGGCTACGAGCGAGACGATATCGCTGACGCCGCCGCTGGAATGTTTGTCGACCACAAAAGGATTGCGCGGGAAGTGGAGGCGTTCTCCGCTCTCGACCATCGCTTCGGTGAGTGCGACGATCTCGTCGATATCGAGTTCGCGGAAATGCACTGCCATCGCCAGCGCCGCCATCTGCGCATCGTCGACCGCACCGCTTGCATAGGCGGCGACGATATCGCGCCAAGTGCCGGCCCCGAGGCTCTCGCCGTCGCGCTTGCGCTCGATCGCCGTGCGCATCGCCTGCTCGTCCATCGTCGGCGGGGTTTCGCCTTCTCGAAAGGCGAAGCCCTGCGCCCATGCACTATCGCCCGGTGGTCGATCGTTTCGTGGAGATTCCCGCGCTCGACCCCATCTGGTTCATGCTCTTCACCGCGGCATTTATTGCCATCGCGCTGCTCGCGCAGAAGCGGGCGCTCTACGGGCTGCTCGCCCTTATCGCAAGCGCTCCCTTCGCGTTTGCGCACGGCGTCGGGCACACGACGGTGACGCTCCCCAAAGTCGCGTTGCTCGCGGTTGTACTCGGGCTTTGCGCGCACCCCGCGCTCCTTCAGCGCCTCCGTTCGCGCGAGGCGCGATGGTGGCTGCTGGCGCTGATCGCGCTGGTCGCGACGACGCTGCTCTCGGTCACGCAGGCCGATTATCTCGCGCCTGCGCTACGCGAAAGTTTGAAAGCGATCGAAGCAACCGTCATTTTCGTCGTTGCATTTTTGGCGAGCGGTGAATCCGAAGCGCTCGAGCGCTTCGCGCTGCCGACCTTCGCCGCGACGACGGTGCTGGTTGCGTTCCTCGCGCTGA
>JAJXXM010000235.1 GCA_021781095.1 bacterium | reverse complement strand
GTCGTGGCTGCAAATTTTTGATAAATGGCGTCGGACGCTCGCAATGTTCGGTACGCTCATCGGAACGAACTGGTGGAATCTCGCAATGCTGGGAAAACTACCGGAGTTTCTCTGTCCGCGTGAATGCGTTGGCGCGCTTGATTTCGTCGGCCTCGATTACTATTGGGGCGTTCCGTCGATATGGCCCGGCGAGTTGCAGCGGCTCGGCGCAGCGGCGGAATGCCGTTACGCGCAGGCGCCCGTATGGCCCGGCGAACTCGAACGTATTTTACGTCAGGCGCACGAACAGTTTCCCGATAAGCCGATCATCGTCATAGAGAACGGTTGCGTCACCAGCGCCGACGGCTTTTCGCGCGCGGCCTATTTGGAAGCGCACGTCGCGGAGGTTGACCGCGCGATTGAGGCAGGCGTACCGGTTGAGGCGTACCTCTGCTGGAGCATTACCTCGAATCGCGAGTGGGGGCTACCCTTCGACGACAACAGCGACTTTGGGCTTTACCACATCGATCTCGATAACGATCCAACTCTCAAACGAGTACCAACCGACGCAAGCGCCCGTTACGCTGAGATCATCGCCCGACATCGCGCGTCGGCGTAATCGCCGCGACCATCGCCGGATCCGAAAGAACGTCGGCGAGGGATCGAGCCAGCCGAACGCGGTTATAACTTTCAATCGTCAGAAGATCGTCATCGAGCATGCGTTGGAGAAGAGCCATCAACGGAGAAAAAAAGTCTTCGCTATCGAGCAGGGCGATCGGCTTTTCGTGATAGCCGAGTTGCTGCCATGTTAATGCTTCAAATAACTCGTCCATCGTACCGAAGCCGCCGGGAAGTGCGAGGAAGGCATCGCTCAGATTTCCCATCATCGCCTTGCGCTCGTGCATCGAAATCACGACATGTAATGCCGTGAGGTTTTGGTGAGCGACCTCCGCGCGTTCGAGCGCATGGGGGATGATGCCGATAACCTCACCACCGGCCTCAAGGGCCGCGTCGGCGAGCGCACCCATGAGCCCAACGCGTCCGCCACCGTACACGATGCCGATGCCGCGCTGAGCGAGCTCCATTCCGACGTTGCGAGCGAGAGCAAGAAAGCCGTCGCCGCGTCCGGGGCGCGATCCACAGAAGACGCATATTCGTTTCATGGCAGAACGACGATTTGTACGTTCGTGAACGTAGGGCCTTGAAAACTCCCCCGGGAGTGGGCGCACGCCGAAGAAAAGCGGGAGCGAGTGAGGGCTTCTTTGAAGCACTCGCCCCGTGAGCGAGGAAAACCGGCGGCTGGTCTATTCGAGCGACGGCGGAGCGATCGACCCTCCAGCAACGAAGCGCCCGAGCAACGCGAAGCCCAAGAAAACCGCTCTTCCCGAGGACGGCGTTATTCGTGTGGCGCGCGAGCGGCGGCGGGCGAGCAGCGTCAGCGTCATTTACGGGCTCCCCGAATCGGAGCTGGTAGGAACCGCGAAGGCTCTCAAAACGCTCTGCGGGAGCGGCGGAACAACGAAAAACGGCGCGATCGAAATTCAAGGAGACCACCGCGAACGTATCGTCGCTTGGTTTGTTGCACGAGAGAAAAACGCGAAACTCGCCGGCGGGTGATCGAACGCGGTTCGGTTTTTTGATGAGAAAATGATCGAAATCGGTCAGGAAGCCCGAAACCTCGTCGATTCCCGTTCTGTATAGTTGGCGTGTTCATCTCGAAAGCGATCGCGACCGCCGCTACAGCGAGCCTGGTACTCGTTGCAAACATCGCCGGCGCTCGGGCTGCCGCATTACCCCGCCTTCACGTACCGATGCTCGCTCGCGAGCCGGCGATTGCCGGACGAATCGACGCATCGTGGCATGGGGCGTCGCGCGCCCGGCTTCGTTATGATTTCACCAACCAGCGGAAAGCCGCGCATCCTGCGGTCGTCTTTGTAGGGCAGGATCCTCGTGGACTCGATATCGCGTTCGTCGTCACCCAGCATTCGCCGGTCATCGCGTCGACGCTCAGCAACGGCCCTGGAGTTTTCGGGGATGACAATGTTCAGGTTTCGCTCAATCCGCAAGGCCTGCAGGGCTTCTCGTATCAATTTATCGCCAACGCACGTGGAGCACGTTTTCAAACGTCGTCGGAGAACAGCGCCTATGCGCCTCACTGGAAGGCGGCAGGGCGTGTCACAACGACCGGCTACGTCATCACGATGCATGTCCCATTTTCGATTCTTCGCTCCGGCGGCTCGCATACGTGGAAGGCGCAATTCCAAAGATTTACGGTACACGATAACGTCAGCGATCTGTGGAGTTACGATCGAAATGCAACGAGTCCATTCGATACGCTCTACGCGGGTACGCTCGATGGTGTAGATCCGACCGGTATCAAGGGCAAAGGGTCGAGTCGCCCTGCGCCGCGTTTTCAGCCCTATGTGCTCGGGGTCGGGCGCTCCGGTGCCGCCGGTGGGTCAACCTCGCAAATGGGCTTGGACATGGCGTTACCGATTACGCCGACGGCATCATTCGTCGGCTCATTCCACCCCGACTATTCGAATGTCGAAACCGATCAGCAGACGATCTCACCGACGGCTTTTCCGCGACAATTTCAAGAGGTGCGACCGTTTTTCACGCAGGTCGGCAATGCTTTTAATGCCACGCTCGGCTGCCAGAACTGTCCGCAAACGCTCTATACCCCCGCCATACCTACGTTTCGACAGGGGTACGGCGTCGAAGGAACGCAGGGGCCGCTGACGTTTGCGGGCTTCGACGCGGTCGGAACACAACGAACCGATCTTGCCGACGCTATGAACTATGCGCGTACCTCCAAAAGCGGCGTCGAGCAGGTCGATCTGCAGCGCGTGACGGTCAATATGCCGAACATTATCGACAATACCAGTTCGCTGAACGGCGGTTATTTCAGCACGCACGGCCATTGGTTTGCGTATGGAAACTACGCACGAGAGAACGGCACGCTCGTTACCGACCCGAGCCAAGCCCACTACGGCGAAGTCGGGGCTGGGATAAAAAAAGCGAATACCGTTTTCGTGCTTGCGCATCAATTCATCGGAGCGCAGTTTAATCCGGTCGACGGATACGAACAGCAAAACGATATCGGCGGCTATTTGTCGTTCTTCCAACAGACTTTTCATTTTTCGCCAACATCACACTTGTTGGACCTTTCCGTTATGTTCAACGATGCTCGCTTCTGGAATCATGCTTCGCAGCCCGCACAGAGGTCCGCCGGGGATCAAATCAATTTTGATTTCCGGAATCTCTGGACTGTACATATTTTTCAGCAAAGTGCGTTCGTGCTGGCATCCGATGGCGAGTATCTGCCGTTTAATGTCGGCAACGGAGCATTCGTCGGCTACAATCTCAACTCAAACTACGGCAAGGGGCTGGTGTACGGTGAGGGGCCGTATTATCACGGCCATGCGACGAGCATCCAGTTCTTCGATACCATGCCGATACGCCGAAACATCAGCTTTTCGCTCAATCTCAATGAAAACGCTTACGCTTCGTATCGGACGGCGGAACCTTCGTTCAAGCAGTGGCTCAATTCGGCGAGCGTGAATTGGCAGTTCTCGCGCGATGCCTCGTTCTCGTTTGGGGCGCGCCGCATCAACGGTACGAGCCTTCCGACATCCTATTTTGCGCCGACCTTCACGCCGATCTTCGCCGATAATCTCAGCGCGGCGTTCCACTATCTCCACGGGCACAACGAGTTTTATCTCGTCTACGGCGATCCCAATGCGCTCACCACCACACCGGCGGTCTTCTTCAAGTGGATATTCTATGCGGGAGCCGAAAAGGGAACGTGACAATCAAAACGAACGGAGCTTGCATGCGTCATCGGCTATTTGTTTGTACGCTTTTATTTCTTTGTGTCGCGTTTACTTCGTCACGAGCGTCTGCATTAACGCTTCCTCATACGAAGGTTCCCGTGCTGCCCAAAGAGCCGTCCATGAACGGCAAGATAGACGCCAGTTGGAAGGGCGCCGCACGAATCCTATTGCGCTATAATTTCACGACTCGGCGCCTCGCCCGCCACGCGACAATTGTTTACGTCGCTCAAGATTCGAAAGGTCTCGATTTTGCGTTTCTCGTCCACCAGACGCACCCTGTCTCAGCAACAACGGTAAGTAATGGTTCCGGAATATTCGAAGACGATAACGTTGGTGTAACCATTGAACCTCAGGGCGTGCAGGGGTTCTCCTACCAATACAGCGCAAATGCGCGAGGAGCGCATTATCAAACATCGACGGAAAACAGTGCTTATACCCCACATTGGCAGTCGCGTGGAAAAGTTACAAAAACGGGTTATATCGTT
>JAJXXM010000123.1 GCA_021781095.1 bacterium | reverse complement strand
GCGGATCACGGGGCGCATCGGTGATGCCTTCGAGCGCATCGCCTTCGAAGCGGGGCTCCCGGAGGGGCTCGTCGTCGCGTTGGATATCGAGGACGAGCGCACCGATCGTACGATCGGCGACCCGCGCATCGCAGCGGTGACGCTGACGGGAAGCGAGCGCGCCGGGCGCGCGGTTGCCGCCGCAGCGGGTGCCGCGCTCAAGAAAACCGTGCTCGAACTCGGTGGGAGCGATGCCTTTCTCGTCCTCGCCGATGCCGATATCGACGAGGCCGTTCGCGTTGGTATCGCTTCGCGCTTTCAAAATGCGGGGCAGAGTTGCATCGCCGCGAAGCGTTTTATCGTCGAGGCGCCGCTCTACGATCGCTTCTGCGAACGCTTCACCGCTGCGGCGGCTGCGTTGCGCGTCGGCGATCCCTTCGACGAAGCGACGGAGATCGGGCCGATGGCGCGAGCCGACCTTCGCGCGGAGCTCGACCGACAGGTACGGGAGAGCGTGGCGAAGGGCGCGCGACTCCTCCTCGGCGGAGCGATTCTCGATCGCCCGGGAAATTATTACGCGCCGACCGTGCTCGCCGACGTGCGCCCCGGAATCTCGGCCTTCGACGAGGAAAGCTTCGGCCCGCTTGCGGCGATCGTGCGCGCCGAGCATGCGGAGGACGCCATCGCGCTTGCGAACCGTTCTCGCTACGGGCTCGGCGCGACGATATTCAGCAACGATCTCGCACGCGCGCGCGCGCTCGGCGAAGCGCTTGAGGTCGGAACGCTCGCGATCGATACGATGGTTGCCAGCGATCCGCGCCTCCCCTTCGGTGGTGTGAAAGCGAGCGGTTACGGCCGCGAACTCGGCGAGAGCGCGCTCTTTGAATTTGCGAACGTACGAACGATCCGTTATCGAGCGAGCGCGCGCGCTACAACGACGTAATGTAGGCGGCGATCCGTTCGATGCCTTCGCGCACCTGCGGCATCGGAGCGACCCAGCTCAGGCGCAGCCAGCCGTCGAACGACGTACCGAACGCCGCGCCGGGAATCGTCACCACGTCGTCGCGCTCGAGCAACTCGAGTGCGGCGGGGAGCGAGCGACGCCCGTCGGGAAGCCGAATGCAGGTGTAAAACGCTCCCTCGGGCGCGATAAAGCGCAGCGCGCTCGCCTCGAGCGCTTCGACGACGCCGCGACGTTGCTCGCGATACCACGCCGCGTGTTCGGCGATCCCGTACTTCGCGGCGAAAATTTGCAACGCGACCCGTTGCGCGAAGGTGTCCGCGCACGAGGTCACCCACGCATGGCATTTAATCGCCGCGTCGATAAAACGCTCCGGTCCGATGATCCACCCGAGGCGCAGGCCGGTCAGGGCGTTGCTTTTCGAGATCGAATTCGTCACGATCGTATAGGGATACTCCCGCGCGAGTTCGGCGGCCCGATCGACGAAGCACTGCTCGCGATAGATCTCGTCGTGGATCAGCCAGATCGGTTCCCCACCGCGAGCGGCGAGCCCCGAAATGAGCCGCGCGGCCTCGCTGCGGCTCAGCACGCGAGCGGTCGGATTATTCGGCGAGCAGATGACGATCGCGCGCGTGCGATCGGTGACCGCGTCGAGGATGCGGCGCGCATCGAATGCAAAATCGTCCTCCTCGAGCATCGCGACCCCGCGCACCGCAACGCCTTCGAGCTTCGCCATCTTTGCATACGACGGGAAGCAGGGTTCGACGACGAGCAGTTCGTCGCGCACGGGATCGAGCAAGCTCTTGAGCGCGACGTACATCGCTTCTTGCGAACCCGTCGTCACGCAGACGTTCTCCGCGCGCTCCATTCCCGGATACCGGTAGTGCGCTGCGATCGCCGTTCGGAGTTCGTGGAGCCCGGCATTCGGCGAGTACCGCAGGCCGCGCTCGAGGCTCTCGCGCAACGCTGCTTCGAGAAATGCTCGCGTCGGCGCGAGCGAGGGTTCGCCGAGCCCAAGATCGATCGAACTCGCGCGTTTGCGCGACGCGATCTCGCGGATCATCGAGGCGGGAATCTCCGCGACCCGAGGGTTGAGCGTCAGAAATTCGTTCATACGGAGACTCCAAAATCGCGAAGGGCTCGTTCGAGGGTGGTTTTACGATCGGTCGATGCGCCGCGCTCGCCGACGATCAGCGCGCACGGAACGCCGAAGCGCCCGGCAGGAAACGTGCGTTCGCGTACGCCGGGTATGACGACCGAACGCGGGGGGATCCGCCCGTGCGTCGTAATCGGCTCGGAGCCGCGCACGTCGAGAATCGGCGTGCTCGCCGTCAACGTGACGCCGGCACCGAGCACCGCTTCACGCTCGACCCGGACGCCCTCGACGACGATGCAGCGCGAGCCGATGAAGGCGCCGTCTTCGATAATGACGGGGCGTGCGTGCGCGGGTTCGAGGACCCCGCCGATGCCGACGCCGCCGGAGAGATGGACGTTCGCGCCGATCTGCGCGCAACTCCCGACCGTCGCCCACGTATCGATCATCGTTCCCTCACCGACGTAGGCGCCGATATTCACATAACTCGGCATCAACACCACGCCCGGGGCGAGATAACTCCCGTAGCGAGCGACCGCGGGGGGGATGCTGCGCACGCCGCGTGCCTCGAAATCATGTTTGATCGGGAGTTTATCGAACCATGCCGGAGAATCGTCGGCGGGGTCACCGACCCAAGCAAGCTGTCGCCTCCGGAAATAGAGCAGAATCGCCGATTTCAACCAGGCATTGGTCCGCCATTCTCCGTCGCCCTCGGGTTGCGCGACCCGCAATCGCCCCTCGTCGAGTGCCGCAATCGCTTCGTCGATCGCCGCCCCCTCGCTGCCGCGCGGGTCGCCCTCGCCGGCAGCGAGCGCTTCGATGCGCCGTTGAAGTTCTCGTTCATCCATCTCCGCCCTCATTACGGCGCGCTTGGTAAGAAAACCGCTCTACAACGGCGAATGAAAAGCCTCCGGCTCGTTGCCGGATCGTTTCCATTGCAGCATGCAGTTCGAGGAGGATCCGTGCCCAACACGCCAGCGCAGGAACAATGCATCGACGCCATCCGCTTTCTCGCCGTCGATGCGGTGCAGCGAGCGAACTCCGGGCACCCTGGGATGCCGCTCGGCGCAGCCGCCATGGCATTCACGCTGTGGACGCGACACCTCCGCTTCGATCCGCGCGACCCATCCTGGTTCGATCGCGATCGTTTCGTGCTCTCCGCTGGGCACGGCTCGATGCTACTCTACGCGCTCCTCTATCTCACCGGGTACGATCTCTCGCTCGCCGATATCGAAGCATTCCGCCAGCGCGGCAGCAAGACGCCCGGACACCCCGAGGTCGGCCATACACCGGGCGTCGAGGCGACGACGGGGCCGCTGGGGCAAGGCATCGCCAATGCCGTCGGTATCGCCATCGCCCAAGCGCATCTTGCGGCAACCTATAACCGCAGCGAACGCATCAGCGAGCACCACACCTATGCCATCGTCGGCGACGGCGACCTGATGGAAGGGATCAGCCAAGAAGCGATCTCGCTCGCCGGGCACTTGCAACTCGGTCGTTTGATCGTGCTCTACGACGACAACCGCGTCTCGCTCGCAGGCCCGACCGAGATCACCTTCACCGACGATCATATCGCGCGCTTCGAAGCCTGCGGCTGGCACGTTCAGTTCGTCGACATCGCGCACGGCAACGACGTCGAAGCGATCGACGCCGCGATCTCCGCGGCGAAAGCCGTCGAAGATCGTCCCTCCCTCGTCTGCGTGCGCACCCATATCGGGTACGGATCGCCGCTCGAAGATTCATTCAAAGCGCACGGTGAACCGCTCGGTCCGGAGAACGTCGCGAAGACGAAAGAGCGGCTCGGGTGGCCGCTCGCACCGCCGTTCTACGTCCCCGATGAAGCGTTGGCGTTTTTTCGCGCCTGCGGCGAGCGCGGTTCGCAGATGCACGCCGAGTGGAACGACCGCTACGAGCGGTGGAAGCACGCGCATCCCGAGGCGAGCGCGCAGCTCGAACGGACGCTTCGCGGCGAACTGCCGACAACGATTCCGTGGCCGGAGTTCGATGAAAGCAACGGCTCGATCGCGACGCGCGACGCCGGCGGAATCGTTATGAATGCGGTCGCCGCGGCGCTCCCCGAACTCGTCGGCGGCTCCGCCGATCTCGATCCCTCGACGAAGACCTATTTAAAGGGCGCCGGAGATTTTCAACCGACGAGTTACGCCGGTCGCAACATCCACTTCGGGGTGCGCGAACACGCGATGGCGGCGATCGTGAACGGGATCGCACTTCACGGTGCACTCCTGCCCTTCGCGGCGACCTTCTTCAATTTTCTCGACTATTGTAAGCCGGCGGTGCGGCTCAGCGCGCTCTCGCATCTCCACGCCTTCTTCATCTTCACTCACGATTCGTTCTTACTCGGCGAGGACGGTCCGACCCATCAGCCGATCGAGCAACTCGCGAGCATACGCGCGCTTCCCAACGCCGTCGTCGTCCGCCCCGCCGATGCACTCGAAGTACGGAACGCATGGAAAGCGGCGCTCGCGGATCGCGGGCGCCCGTGGATTTTCGTGCTCACGCGACAGAAGGTTCCGTTTCTCGGTCATCGCCCCGCGCCGGTCGAGCGCGGCGCTTATACGCTCGTGGATTGCGACGGAACCCCGGAGTGCATTCTTATCGGCACGGGCTCGGAGGTCGCGCTCGCGCGCGATGCCGCCGCGATCCTCAGCGCCGAGGGGAAACGCGTCCGCGTGGTCTCGATGCCTTCCTGGGAGCTCTTCGATGCGCAACCCGCATCGTATCGCGAAAGCGTGCTCCCTTCGAGCGTACGTCGGCGCGTCAGCGTCGAAGCCGCGGCGACGCTCGGTTGGGAACGGTACGTCGGGCTCGATGGGTTCGCATTTGGAATCGACCGCTTCGGGCTCTCGGCACCGATGGCCGACGCCATCGCCGAACTGCAATTTACTCCCGCACATCTCGCCGATCTCGTTCGGCAACGCTTCGAATCGTTTTAGGAGGTACCCCGTGCCCAACCCCATGGAACAACTTCTCGCATGCGGACAGAGCGTCTGGTTGGATAACCTGCGGCGCTCGATGTTCGCTTCGGGCGAACTCAAACGGCTCATCGATAGCGGCCTCCGCGGCATGACGAGCAACCCCACGATCTTCGAAAAAGCGATCGGTGCGGGGAACGACTACGACGAACAGTTACGGACGCTCGTAGGGAGCGAATGCGACGCCGACGCGCTCTTCTGGGATCTGGCGATCGCCGATATTCGGAATGCCTGCGATGCGTTCTCCGGTGTCTACGCAGCCTCGAAAGGCGGCGACGGCTTCGTGAGCCTCGAGGTGTCGCCGTTACTCGCGCGCGATACCGCGGGAACGATCGCCATGGCGAAGAGCCTCTGGGCGCGCGTCGACCGCCCGAACCTGATGGTGAAAATTCCGGGTACGAACGAAGGCATCGCGGCGATCGAGGAGTGCATCTTCGCCGGTATCAATATCAACGTCACGCTCATCTTTGCCATCGAAATGTACGAAAAGACCGCGATGGCGTACATTCGCGGCCTCGAGCGGCGCATCGACGCCGGGCTTCCGGTCGACACGATCGCTTCGGTGAACAGCGTGTTCGTCAGCCGCATCGATTCGGCGATCGACAAACTCATTCAGGCACGGATCGACAAAGGCGAACGCCTCGAAAGCCTGCTCGGGAAGACCGGCATCGCCAATCTCAAACTCACCTATCAAAAGTTCCTGGAACTGTTTTCGGGCGCACCCTTCGCTCAAGCGAAAGCTGCGGGCGCCCGCGTGCAACGCCCGCTCTGGGCGAGCACCTCCACGAAAAA
Source organism: bacterium (assembly GCA_021781095.1). The sequence goes on along the minus strand of JAJXXM010000123.1, from coordinate 11,679 downwards.
CCCGCAGTACCCCGACCTTATGTACGTCGAGAGCGTGGTCGGCGAGCATACCGTGAACACGATGCCGCCCGCGACGCTCGACGCGTTGCTCGACCACGGACACCCGCATGCCGGCAGCGTTCTTGAAGGGCTCGACGATGCGCGCGCCGTTATGGAGCGCCTCCGCGAGGCGGGAATCTCGCTCTTCGACGTCACCCACGCACTGCAAGTCGAAGGCGTCTCGCTCTTCTCCGAATCCTATGCGGCGCTGCTCGGCGCGATCGTCTACAAACAAAAAATGCTCGCCGAGTCGAAAGAGCGCGTCGTCACCTCGCTCGGAGATCTTCGCCCGCACGTCGATCTCGCGGTTGAAAAAATGAACGCCGCCGAGTTCCTCAAACGCCTATGGGCAAAAGATCCGACGCTGTGGTCCGACGCTCCCGAGCACGCCGAGATCATCAAGCACGCCTTAGGCTGGCTCGATATTCCGCAACACCTTCTGGAGTCGACGCCGAATCTTGCCGCGTTCGCCGAAGAGGTTCGTCGGCGTTTCGCGCACGTCGTCGTGCTGGGAATGGGCGGAAGTTCGCTCGCTCCCGACGTCCTGCGCGCCACTTTCGGACAAAAAGCGGGCTTCCCGGAGCTCCACGTTCTCGACTCGACCGATCCCGCACAGATCATCGCCGTCGAATCGAAGCTCGATCTCGCGCGAACGCTCTTTATCGTTGCGAGCAAGAGCGGATCGACGACCGAACCGAATGCCTTCTTCGCCTACTTCCACGAAAAGATCACCAAACTCGTCGGCGCGGCAAAAGCCGGCTCGCACTTCGTCGCGATTACCGATGCCGGAACGACGATGGAGAGCGTCGCCAAGCAACACAATTTTCTCGCCATCTACGTCAACGACCCCAATATCGGCGGGCGATATTCGGCCCTCTCCTATTTCGGGATGCTCCCCGCCGCGCTCGCCGGGCTCAACGTGCCGCTCCTCCTCGACCGCGCGCTCGGCGCGATGCACGCCAACGATCGCATCGTCGATCCGCGCGTCGCGCCTGGGGTTCATTTCGGCGCGACGATCGGCGCGCTCGCTCTCGCGGGCCGCGACAAGCTCACGATCGTGTGCCACCCGTCGATCGCGACGTTCGGCACCTGGTGCGAGCAACTGATCGCCGAATCGACCGGAAAACTCGGTCGCGGCGTCATTCCGATCGAAGGCGAGGCGCTCGGTGCGCCCGACGTCTACGGGAACGATCGCCTCTTCGTCTACGTCGGCGATACGTTACCGAATCCCAGCGGCGAGGATCTCTCGCGACTCGCCGCGCTCGAAGCCGCCGGTCACCCGGTCGTGCGATTGGCGATGAACGATCTCTACGATATCGGCGAACAGTTCTATCTCTGGGAGATCGCGACCGCGACCGTCGGCGCGCTGCTCGCGATCGACGCCTTCGATCAACCGAACGTTCAGGAGTCGAAGGACAATACCAAGAGCCTCTTGGCCGGTTACGCGCAGAGCGGGCGCATCGAGGTTCCCGCGCCGAATATTCGTAGCGAGAGTTTCGATCTCACGCTGCTCGCCGGGAGTGCGGGCATCGCCGAGAGCGACGCGGTTGCCGCACTACGCGCGCTCGTCGGGCAGATTCGTCCCGGCGACTACGTCGCGATTACGGCGTATCTCGAACGGAACGCCGACCATATCGCCAAACTCGACACGCTTCGCCTCGCGATTCGGGACGCGCTCCACGTCGCAACGACCGTCGGGTTCGGCCCGCGCTTTCTCCACTCGACCGGACAGCTCCACAAGGGCGGTCCGTCGAGCGCCTTCTTCTTGCAGATCGTCGCGGACGAACCCGACGACCGAGCGATTCCGGGCATGAACGTGACCTTCCGTACCCTCCTCGCGGCGCAGGCACTCGGCGATCTACAGTCGCTCGATAAGCGCGCCCGCCGCGGCGCGCGCGTTCATCTCAACGGCCCCATCGATGCGGCGTTACGCCGGTTCGGCACGAGCGTCGATGCCTCGTTATCCGCAGCGGCGGCGAAATAACCCTACGACGACCGATCGAGAAAGAGAGTTCACGCGTGCAAATTGGAATGGTAGGCTTAGGAAAAATGGGGGCCAACATGGTGACGCGCTTGCTCGAGCACGGCCACCGCGTCGTCGCCTACGACCGCAGTCCCGACGCGGTCGCGGCCTGCGCGCGCGGCGGAGCGACCGGAGCCGCATCGCTCGCCGAGCTCGTTGCCGCGGTCACCGAGCGTCCGCGCGTCATCTGGATTATGGTGCCCTCCGGCGCTCCGACCGACCAGACGATCGACGATCTGCTCGCGTTGCTCGAACGCGGCGATATCATCGTCGACGGTGGAAATACCAATTATAAAGACGGCCTCGCCGCCTACGAGCGCGCGAAGTCGCGTGGCGTCTCGCTCGTCGATGCGGGCACGAGCGGCGGCGTCTGGGGGCTGCGGGAAGGCTACTGCCTCATGGTCGGCGGCGACGACGACGCCGTCGCTCGCTGCGAACCAATCTTCACCAGCCTCGCGCCGACCGACGGCTACGCGCACGTCGGCCCCGCCGGCGCCGGCCATTTCTCAAAGATGGTCCACAACGGGATCGAATACGGCATGTTGCAAGCGTACGGTGAAGGCTTCGAAATTCTCGAAAAATCACCATTCCCGTTCGATCTCAAGCAACTCGCTTCCATTTGGACCCACGGAAGCGTCGTACGATCCTGGCTGCTCGAACTCGCCGTCCTTGCGTTTCAAGACGATGCGAAACTCGAAGGCATCCGCGGATATGTCGATGACACGGGAGAGGGTCGTTGGACCGTCCAGGCGGCACTCGACGAGAACGTGCCGGCACCCGTCATCACCCTCTCCTTACTCGCACGCTTCGCTTCACGCCAGGACGAATCGTTCAGCGCGAAGGTGATCGCCGCACTGCGCAACCAATTCGGCGGGCACGCCGTACAACATGAAGGAAAGAATGCCTGAAGCCGTCGTAACCGCCGAGCCCTCGCCCGGGCTTGAGAATCCACTGCGCGCGCTGCTTGAGAGCGATCGCATCGAGGACCCCTGCAGTATCGTCTTCTTCGGGGCGAGCGGCGACCTGTTCAAGCGAATGTTGCTTCCGGCGGTCTACAATCTGCGCCTCGAAGGGCTCCTTCCGGCGAATTTCTCCGTCGTCGGCTTCTCCCGCTCGCCCTTCACCGACGAGAGCTTTCGCGCGTACTGCAAGGAGAACGTCGACGCGTTTTCACGCTCCGGACCGGTAAAGGAGTCGATGTGGAACGAATTCGCACGTCGAATTTCCTACGTGACCGCCGACTTCGACGACAACGCGCACTTTCACGATCTCCGTGAGATTCTCGACCGGAACGATAAGGAACTCGGGACCGCAGGGAATCGCCTCTTCTACCTCTCCACTCCACCCTCGGTCTTTCCGACGATCGTCGAACGGCTCGCAGCGGCAAAACTCGATCCGAAATCCAACTCCACCGGTTGGACGCGCATTATCGTGGAGAAACCGTTCGGAACCGATCTCGCGACGGCACGCGCCCTTCAACGCGAAATCAACGGGGTGTTCGAAGAGCGCCACATCTATCGTATCGACCACTATCTCGGCAAAGAGACGGTACAAGATATTATGGCGCTCCGTTTTGCCAACACGATCTTCGAACCGATCTGGAACCGCCAGTATATCCGTTCGGTCCAAATCACCGCCTCGGAGACGCTCGGCGTCGAGCAGCGTGGCGGCTACTACGAAAGCTCCGGGGCGTTGCGGGACATGCTCCAAAATCACGTCATGAATCTTCTCGCGCTGGTGGCGATGGAACCGCCGGCGACCGCGAGCGCCGACGCGATTCGCAACGAGAAATTCAAAGTGCTCTCGGCGATGCGCGCGCTCGACGTCGATCATCTCGACCGGTTTGCCGCACGCGGCCAATATGGGCCCGGCACGATCGAAGGGGAGAGCGTCCCCGGATATCGCGAAGAGCCCGACGTCAATCCACGTTCGAATACCGAAACCTTCGCCGCGCTCAAGCTACATATCGACAACTGGCGCTGGTCGGGCGTCCCCTTCTATCTCCGCAGCGGCAAACGGCTCGCACGCAAATCGACGGAGATCGCCGTCACCTTCGCACCGATTCCCCACCGACTTTTCGGCGAGGCGAGCGATGCGATCGAAGCCAACGTCTTGGTCATGAAGATTCAACCCGACGAAGGGCTCTCGTTGCGTTTCAACGCCAAAGTTCCCGGACCGAAGAACCACATTCGGGCGGTCACGATGGATTTCAACTACGGTACGGGTTTCGGCGTCGCATCGGCTCCGGCGTACGAACGCTTGATCGCCGATGCGATCCGCGGAGACCAAACGCTCTTCACGCGCTGGGACGCCGTCGAACTCGCCTGGGAGATCGTCACCCCGGTGCTCGAACGCTGGAGCACCACGCACGACCAAAGCTTCCCGAACTATCCTGCCGGTTCCGAAGGGCCGCAACAGGCCGACGTGCTGACCGCAGATGACGGGAACCACTGGCGACGGATTTAACCATGGAGAGCAGTGGCGCAATCGTCAACGTAGCGGAGATCAAGCGATCGCTCGACCAGGCGCGGTGCGGGAATGGCGTCGCGCGCACGACGATGATGAATCTCATCGTCTTCAACAACGAACCCGAACGCGAAGAGTGGGTCGCCCAACGCGTCGAAGGGGTTGCAAGTAAATACCCGACGCGAATTATATTGCTCGATGGAACGACGCTCGGCGATCCGATGACCGCATCGGTACAACCGCAGATCGGCGGGGGAGCGCAATCCGAGATCGTTCGTTTCGGCATCGTGGATTGCGCGCCGCAGACCGTCCGTTCGCTCCTCGACGCGCTGACGATCCCCGACGTGCCCGAGGTGCTTTGGTGGAATGGATCGACCATCGGTGTCGAGCAGCTCTTCGAGGAACTCGCTCGGTACGCAGTGCCGGCGATCGTCGATTCATCGGGGAGTTCGAGCGACCTCGAGAATCTGCGGGAGCTCATCGATCTTGCCGACGCCCTGGGTTCGCGCCCGCCGATCGATCTCGCCTATCTCCGGATACGTCCCGTCCAAGAAGTCCTCGCCGGTTTCTTTGACGATGCGACGCATCGCAAAACTCTTACGACGATCGCATCGCTGGAAATCGATGCGGGGTCGTTCGCGGAGGCGATCTACGTGCGCGCGTGGCTCGGGCGGGTGCTCCATCGCTCGTTCGAAGGGGAGGCGTTCCGTTTCACCCGTACGGGGCAGGTGCGCCGCGTCGCACGCTGCAGCGTCGCAGGTGCCGAGTGCTCGTACGAGTTCGCTTTCGACGAACCCGCCCACTGCGCGCACGTCACGGCCCGGCTCGCGGGACGAACGCAAACCTCCTCGCTCCCCTTCGTTCCACTCGACACGATGTCGCTCGTGGAAAAGGCGCTACTCTCGGGGCGTATCGATCCGCACTATCGTGAAATTCTCGGTATCGTCGCGTCGCAACTCGGTGCGGGTGCGGCGCTATGACGGGGACGCGCGAAGTCTTGTCCGGCCCCGATGCGCTCGCCGAGCGACTCGCCGATTTCGTGGTGGAGAGCGTCGGCAACGCCCAGGCCCATCGCGGAACGGCATCGCTGGTGCTCGCCGGAGGCACGACTCCGCGAGCGGCGTACGAACTGCTCGCCCGCGCGCCCCGGCGAAACGCCATCGATTGGACGCGCGTCACCATTCTTTTCGGCGACGAACGCTGCGTCGCTCCTACCGATGCCGACTCGAACTATCGCATGGCTCGAGAGGCGCTGCTCGCACACGTTCCGCTGCGTGCCTCGGCAGTTTTGCGGATGCGCGGTGAAGCCGATCCGGCGGTTGCAGCCGCCGAGTATGCTGCGTCGATTCGCGAGCGCTTCGGTACGACGCCGCACTTCGACCTCGTGCTCCTCGGGATGGGCCCCGACGGACATACCGCCTCGCTTTTCCCCGGCAGCGATCCCTTCGCCGACGACGATGCGCTCGTTCGCTCCGTCTACTCCGAGAGCAAGCGACAGTGGCGCCTCACGTTAACGCCGTCGGCGATCAACGGAGCCCACGCGATCGCCGTCGCCCTCGCCGGCAGCGAGAAGGCACCGACCTACGCCGCGATATCGAAGGGGGAAGGCGATCCGGTTCGCTACCCCATCACGGCAATCGCCCCACGCGATGGTCAGCTGATCTGGTTCGTGGACCGCAGCGTTCTCGGCTGAACCAACTCGACGGGTCGTCGCCGATTCCATTGCTCCAGCTCGCGCCCGTAGAGTACGGCAACGCGTTCCGAGATGCTGCGCTGCATCGCCGTACTCATGCGACGGCGAGCGCCGACCGCCTCGATCACGGCGAGACTCCCGAGCCGATCTCATCGAGCCGCACGTGATTTTTTGCAAGAATCGTGCCGCTCGCCTGTTCGATCTCGACCACGGCGATATTCAGATCGGTCTGCGCCTGCAATTCGGCTCCGCGCGCCCGTTCGAGTTGCACCTGCCGCTGTAACACGAGAAAGGTCGTCGAGGCGCCGTTTTTGTATTTGCGCACCTCGGATTGATAGACCGCCTGGGCGGCGATACGCGCCGCACGCGTCGCCGCGAGGCGAGCGAGCGCCGAACGGTACGCTTGCAACGCGTTTCGATTTTCGATAACGATTTCGTTGACGACGCCCTTCGATTGCAGCGCCGCAATGCGCGCCTTCGCTTGCGCCGTTTCGAGGGCGGCGTGCGACCGGCGATGGCCGAAGGTCGTCGAATACGTGATTTGCGCGTTGTAGACCGGAAATCGGCCGCCCCAGAGGTTGTGGTACGACTGCGCCATCGAGCCGGCCAAATACCCGGGCACCGGAGTGACCGGCCCCGAGCCCAGCGGGTTCACGTTGGTTGGAATACCGGCGAAGCCATTGCTCTGGTATCCCAGCGTGAGATCGATCTTCGGAAGGACGCCGTTCTTTGCCGTCGCTAACGCGATGGCGGCCTCATCGCTCGCCGCCGCACTCTGCGCGATCTCGGGACGATCGTGGAGGGCGCGCTCGACCAGTGCGTTCAGCGTCGCCACCTTCGGCAACGCGCGCGCCGGCGAGGTCGGCACGAGATTCGCCAACCAAATGGGGTCGCTGCTCTCGCTGAGGATCTGCGATTTTAACGAATTCTGTAACGACGCCACCTGCTGGAGCGCGCTATCGCGCGTCGCGCGAAAACTCTCGACCTGCGATTGCGCTTCGGTACGTTCGATCGGTGCCGCGGCACCGCGGGCGACGAGTCGGTCGACACTGCCTTCTTGGAGCTTCGCCTCGCGCAGCGCGCTCTGCGCTATCGCGACGCTTCGCCACGCAGCGACCAGTTGCCAGTAGGTCGACTCGACCGATGCGATCGTTGCTGCGGCTTGCGCCCGCGCTTGGGCACGTGCCGCGCGCGAGCCGACGACGGCGAGTTGCAGTTGCTCCTTTGCCGGATTCATTCCGGCCCCGCGCAGCAATGGTTGGTCGAGAGCGACGTTCAGCGAGGTCGCGTAACTCGGATCGAACGCGTTGATGAACGTATTGTCGATCGTCTTACTCTGCGAGAGCCCGACGCTCACGCTCTGGCCGCCCGGCAAGAGCGCGCTCACCGCTCCACCGAGTTTCTGCTGGTTTTGGACGATCGGGCTAAAGTTCGGCCCCGCGAAAAAGGCGTTCGTCGGAGCCTCGGTGAGGTGCGCGACCGACGGCGCCACCTGGAATCGGAGGTCGAAATTGCCTTTTGCCGCGACCACCGCATAGCGGGCGATTTTCATGTTTTCGCCCGCAATTGCGAGATCGGTGTTTTTGCGTAACGCCATCGCGATCGCATCGTGAAGGCGGATCCCGACGAAGGGTTGCCCGGTAATTCCGACGATCTCCGAGGATACGCTGGGGAGCTCCGGTGCGCGATAGCCGCGCGCGACCACCGGAATCGCCGGCGCATTCTTCGGGCCGGCCGCCGCCAAAAGCGGATTCGTCGAGAAACCGACGACGATGCCGGCGATAGCGGTACGACGCAGAAACTGAAACATCATCAAAACTCCTATTCCACTGCGACCGCGGCGACCCGCGGCTTTCTAAGTAAAAGGACGAGGGGAGCGAGCCCGATCGTCATGATCGCGACCCAGCGCGAGGTATCGGCATACGAAAGCACCTGCGCCTGCGCACCGACCATGCTTTCGAGTTGCATGAGGGCTTTGGCGGATCGCTGCCCGCCTTCGCGCTGAAGGTATTGCGCGGTCGCCGGGCGCCCGAGCGTCTCGACGCCGGCGAGCTGCGCCTGATGGTACGTGACGCCGCGAACCAGAATCGTTACCAAAATCGCCGTCGCGACGCTTCCGCCGACCTGTCGCGAAAGGTTGAAGAACGCGGAGGTCGATGCCACATCCTTATCGGCGACGCCACCGATCACGGCGATCGAGAGCGGAACGAAGATCTGCGAGAGGCCGATGCCGCTGATGATCAGAGAAAGGGCGAGCGTTCCAAATTGCGATTCCGGGGTCGTAACCCCCGCCAACAACCAATTCGAAATGCCGAGGAGTACGAACCCGATCCCGGTCGATATGCGAACGTCGACGATACCGCGCCCGGCGAGGGCGGCGGTCAGTGGAGTAAAGAACATCACCGCGAGCGCGCGAACGAGAATCGTGAGCCCCGAGAGCGTTGCCGTAAAGCCGAGCGAATTTTGGAGGTACTGCGGTAGAACGAGAATGGAGCCGTAGAGGCTAATCCCGAGCACCGCTCCGAGCACGCTTCCCACGGCGACCTGACGAATCTTTAATACGTGGAGATCCACGACCGGCGTGCGCGAACGCAAGGTCCAAAGGACGAATGCAACGATGCCGACGACCGCGAGCCCCGCGAAGGTACGGATCGCCGCGTTGCTGAGCCAATCGTATTGCTGCCCTTGATCGAGAACGTATTGCATCGAGCCCAGGCCCAATGCCAGCAAGGCCAAACCGAACCAGTCGAGGGCCATCGCGCGCGGTTTCGCGGGATTGCGCATGTAGAGCAGCGTTAGCGTCGCTGCGAGGATGCCGACCGGAAGATTGATGAAGAACGCCCAGCGCCAGGTAAAATTATCGGTGATGAAGCCGCCGAGGACCGGCCCGAGCGCGGGGCCGACGATCACGCCCATCGCAAAAATTCCCTGAGCGCGCCCCTGTTGGCGCACGCCGAATATATCGCGGAGGATCGCTTGCGAGGTCGAAATCAATCCGCCTCCGCCGAGCCCCTGCACGATTCGCCAAAAGACCAACGCGCTAAAGGACGGGGCGAGTCCGCACATCAGCGAGGCCACCGTGAAGATGACGATCGATGCGGTGAAATATTGGCGGCGCCCGAAGCGGCCCTGCAGCCAGGGCGTTATGGGAATGACGATGACGTTGGCGATGATGTAGCCGGTGACGATCCACGCGCCTTGGTCCACGGCGACGCCGAAATTGCCTTGAATATTCGGCAGCGCCACATTGACGATCGTCGTATCGACGATCTCCAAGAGCGTCGCGGTAATCACCGCGACGGTAATCACCGCGAGCCGCCAGCCGTGTTCGACGAGCGGCGACTCGCTTGTCTGCCGCAAATCCGCCACTAGCGAACCTTTACGTCCGCTTCGACGCTCATGCCCGGGCGCAACGGCATCTTCGGATTCATATCGTCGATGGAGATGCGCACCGGAATGCGTTGGGTCACTTTGACGAAGTTCCCGGTCGCATTCTGGGACGGAATGAGCGCGTAGGTGTTCTGCGATGCGGGGTTGATCGAAATCACGTGCCCGTGGAACGTGTGCCCCGGATAGGCGTCGACGAAGATATCGGCCTCTTGCCCGACGTGGATCGCGCCGACCGCGGTCTCCTTATAGTTCGCCGTAACGAAGATATCTTTCGAGGGGATGACGGTCATCAAATTCATACCCGCGCTGACCGTCTGGCCGATCTGGGCGCTCTTTTCGCCGACGTAGCCGTCGATCGGCGAATAAATACGGGTGTATTGAAGGTTGAGTTTCGCGAGATCGAGCGCCGCACGCGCGGAGACCACCTGGCTCGAGTCGCTCGACTGGGCGAGTTTACCTTGCGCGGTCGTGACGCCGCCCTGGGCGCCGGAGATTCCGGCCTGTGCGGCAACGACGCGATCGCGAGCGGCGCGAACGCCGTCGCGTGCCGCTCCGACGTTTGCTTTCGCCGATGCGAGCTGTGCCGCCGCAGCTCCCTCTTCGGCGAGCGCCGAATCGAGTTCCTCACGTGCGACATCTCCGGTGCGCACCAACGAGCGCGCGCGTGCGAGGTCGGCGGCGGCCTTCGAATAATTCGCCTCAGCTGCCGGAACTTCGGCGAGCGCGGCCGAGAGTTGCGCCTGCGCTTGGGCGAGGGCGGCCTCGGCTTGCGGGACCGAAGCGACCGCGCTGGCAACGCCGGCCTGCGCCTGCGCCACGCCGCCCCGACTCTGTTCTACCAGCGTCGTTTGCGTCGAGAGCGCTTGTTCGTACTGCGCCTGGGCCTGGGCGAGGCGGTGCCGCTCGTCACGATTATCGAGCACGACGAGCAGTTGCCCCTTACGAACGTATTGGTTCGTTTGAACCGGAATTGCGTCGATCTTCTCTCCGATTTTGCTCGTAATGGCGACGACGTCGGAATCGATCATCGCGTCCTCGGTGCCCGCGTGAACGCGCGCGTAGGCGTACCATTTCCCACCGATGATCAATAAGACGATCGCGAGGATCGCCCCGAGCACGCCGAAGATCACACGCTTGCGCGGCTGGTTCGAAGCCGCATCGTCCGCAGCCTCATCCTTCGTGCTTCCGGGACGCTCTTCTAGATTCGTTGCCATTACTTGCTCCTCGATCCATTGAGAAAAATATGAATGTACGTTCGTAGGCCGTATTCTTGATCTGCGTAAAATCGAACGCCGGGGTACTTCTGGCGTCCCATCACGTGGGCGAAGATCATCGATCCGAAAACAGCGGCGAGGTCCTCGGGGTTGCCGACGAGTTCGCCGCGCTCGACGCGCGACGCCATAAAGGCGACGAGGGCCTCCCGGACCGCGTTTTGGGGGCGCCAGGTCGCCGACCCGTACACGTTGGCCTCGTAATCGTCCTCGACCATCGACCAACGGACCATGTCGCGCATATTCCAAAGGCGCTCCATCAGAAAACTGCCGATCGTCAGAAGGTCGCTCTCGACCGATCCGCGCAGCGAAACGGTAAATTCGTCGATCGAGGTACTCGGGCAACAATACTCGACGAGTTCGAAGAGCAGCTTCTCCTTCGTTCCGAAATGTCGAAAGAGCGTGGTTTCATTGACGCCGGCGACTTCGGCGATCTCGCGAGTCGTGGCGGCGCGCTTTCCCTTCCTGGCGACGACTTCTCGTGCGGCGTGAAGGATGCGCTCCCGCGTCGCGTCGGCTCCAGCCGTGCGGCGCTCGTCGGAGCGGTTCGTTGCGATATGCGTACTCACGATCCCCCCGTAAAGACCGTATTGGAGATCGGAACGTTCATCTGATACGTTCCGTAGGTCGCGTGCGAGGTCGCCCGCACGCGAAAATTTATTTCCGCACTCTGCTCGGCGAGGACGTCGTAGCCGTGCTCGCGTCGATACCACTGACGCATGGATATCGTTCCGCCGTTGCGATAATGCCACGTCATTTCCACCAATTCCCAAGAATCGGGGTCGACGATCGCGTGT
>JAJXXM010000267.1 GCA_021781095.1 bacterium | reverse complement strand
GGAAATAGCGGCGCCGCCCCGTAACCACCGGCGTTGGAGGACTTGTCGTGAAACGTTGCTGCTTGCTGCCGGGCGCTTTGATCGCCGCCCTCATTCCCTTCGCGACGCTCGGCGCGGCGCACTCGCCGCCAACCCCGTATGCCGCGATGGCTTTCCGCTCGATCGGGCCCGCGATTGCCGGTGGCCGCGTTCCGGCAGTCGCAGGAAGTGCGAGCGACCCCAACCTTTATTATATCGGAACGGCCGGCGGCGGCGTTTGGAAGAGCGTGAACGGCGGGGCGACCTGGAGCGACGTCTTTGCAAAGGAGCCCGTCGCATCGATCGGTGCGATTGCGATCGATCCGCGCAACGCGAAGGTCGTTTGGGTCGGCACCGGCGAGAGCAATCCGCGTAACGACGTCATCCGCGGCGACGGCATCTACAAAAGCATCGACGGTGGAAAAACCTGGAAAAACGTCGGCCTGCGCGAGAGCGGGCATATCGCGGCGATTGCCGTCGACCCCACCGATTCCAATCACATCGTCGTTGCGGTCCTCGGCGACGTCTTTCGAAATAGCGTCCATCGCGGCGTCTACGTCACATTCGACGGCGGAAAGACGTGGAAGAAAACGCTCTATCTCGCTCCCGACAGCGGTGCGAGCGACCTTGCGATGGATCCTCGCAATCCGCGGATTCTCTACGTCGGAATGTGGGAATTTCGCCGTCAGCCCTGGACCTTTTCGAGCGGCGGCCCTCACGGCGGGCTCTATAAATCCGTCGACGGTGGCCTGCAATGGCAACGCATCACGGGCAACGGCTTTCCGACAGGGCTGACCGGGCGGATCGGCCTCGCAATCGCGCCGAGCAATCCGAACCGCATCTATGCATTGATCCAATCACGCGAAGGCGTGCTTTGGCGCTCCGACGATGCGGGCGCGCATTGGACGCGGCTTTTTTCGGGAACGCTCATCAACCAGCGCCCGTTTTATTTCAGCCATCTCGCCGTCGATCCCAAGAACGAGAATCGCGTCTACACGCTCTCGATGAATCTCGCGCTGAGCACCGACGGCGGAAAGCACTTCCGGCGTTTCGGACGCGGCGTGCATGCCGACGCACACGCGATCTGGATCGATCCCGCCGACGGGAAGCGCTTCATCATCGGCGACGACGGCGGCTTCGCCCTCACGCTCGACCGCGGAGAGCATTTCACGTTCACGCGGAACCTGCCGATCGAGCAGGTCTATCACGTCGGCCTCTCCGCCGCCCGTCCGTATATGGTGTGCGCGGCGCTGCAAGATAACGAAGCTTTCTGCGGCCCCTCGAATTCGCGTTCGTTCGACGGCATTACCGGGCGCGACTGGCGCGTAACGGTCGGCGGCGACGGAATGTGGGCGGTTCCCGATCCCGCGAATTCGCGGTACGTCTTCGCCGATTCGGAGGACGGATATCTGATCCGCTACGATTGGAAAGACGAAGATTTTCGGTACGTCGGCCCCTACAATGCGACCTCAGCCGCACGGTTCGATCTCCGTCTGGCGAAATATCGTTTCAATTGGGATTCGCCGATTGCATTCGCTCCCTGGAATCCGCACGTCATGTGGTACGGCGGCGACGTCGTCTTTCAGAGTACGGATCGCGGCGAACACTGGGTGCCGATCAGCCCCGACCTGACGCTCGATATCAAATCGCACCAGGCGCCCTCGGGTGGACCGATTACCAAGGATGTTTTCGGAACCGAATACTCCGATACGATTCTCGATATCGAGGGGTCGCCGGTTGCGACCGGCGAGATCTGGGTCGGCACCGACGACGGGCTCGTGCAACTCACGCGCGACGGTGGGAAAACGTGGCGCAACGTGACTCCCGCGGGGATCGCGCCGTTCGGGCGGGTGGAAACCGTGGCTCCCTCGCCGTTCGTCGCCGGCACGGCATACGCCATCGTCGATCGTCATCGCTCCGGTGACGACGCTCCCTACGCCTTCGTCACGACCGATTTCGGCGCGCACTGGCGAAAGATCGTCGCCGGAATACCGCCGACGCAATTCGTACGGACGATTCGTCCCGATCCCGTCAATCCGCACGTCCTCTATCTCGGAACCGACCGCGGGCTCTATGTAAGTTTCGACGGCGGAACGCGCTGGCAGAGTTTGCGCAACAACATTCCGGTTGCGAGCTTCCGCGATCTTCGCATCGCCTCACGCGAGCGCGACCTGGTCGCCGCGACGCACGGACGCGGGATCTGGATCCTCGACGATCTCACCCCGCTCGAACATCTGCGCGCCGCCGAGCGCGCCGGATTCATGCTCTTCCATCCGCGTACGACCTACCGCTGGGTTTTGCACTCGAACCAAGAAGGGCTCTACGGGCGATTCTCCGGGAAGAATCCTCCGGCGGGAGCGCTGATATCGTTCTATCAAAAATCGGCGTCGACGACACCGCCGATGTTGCAGATCTACGACGCGGCGGGCCGTTTGGTGCGGAGCATCGCCGGAACGCATACGGTGGCGAAGAAGAAGGTTGCGCGCATTTCGAATCACCCGGGAATCAACCGCTTCGTTTGGGATCTCAACGCGACCCCGGCGGTACAATGGACGGGGGCGGCGCCCGCGTTCCGCGTGCAGTCGGGGCCGCCGGTTCCTCCGGGGCTCTACACGCTTCGTCTCACTGCCGACGGGCACACCGCCACGACGACGGTGACGGTGAAGGCCGATCCGCGCTCGCCGTGGCGGCAGGCGGATTACGAACGCGCCTACCGCTTCAACCTCCGCTACGTGCACGTGACTTCGGCGATCGATACCGTGCTCGATCATCTCGACGCGGTGGCGACTTCGCTCACAAAAGCGAAAGCGGCGACGCACGATACTGCATTGCGTGCGGCGATCGTGCATGCGATGAAAGCGCGGGATGCCGTCTTTGCCGCGTTTACCGCCAACTATCGGAACGGCGAGGATTTCGCCCTTCGTGCGGGATCGTTGCGCGAAGATCTGCCTGCCGGGCTGAGTTTCTCGCTCCACCCACCGACGGCGGCGGATCTCACATTCGATCGCGCGTTCGATCGACGCTATCGCGCCGCGATGGAGCGCTATGCAGCATTGTTGAACGATGTGTTGCAGCCGTTACAGGCGCGGCTGAGGGCGGCGCATCTGCCGGCGATCGCAGGGCTTCGCGCGGTCGCCCCGTGAGGGCGTAATGCGCGCGAACGTTTTCCGTGATGCGTTCCTTGCAACGGCGGCGGCCGCGTTGCTTGCGGCGTGCGGCGCTGCGGGAGCAGCGCAGAGCGCCGGCCCGCTCGCCCCGGCGCCGAGCCCGAGCGCGACGTGGTGGGCGCCGACGCCGGGCTCGAGCTTCCAGTACGATCTCAGCGATGCGGGGCTTCCGTCGCCGGGGGCGTCGATCGAAGATCTCGATTGGGAAGCGACGAGCGCGAGCGACATCGCGACCCTGCATGCCGCGAGCGGACGCGCCGTCTGTTACGTCGATGCTGGGAGTTACGAAAATTGGCGCCCCGATGCCGCGAGTTTCCCTGCGGTCGTCCTTGGAGATACCTACGTCGGCTATCCGAACGAACGGTGGCTCGATATTCGGCGCATCGATCTCCTCGCGCCGATTATGGACGCGCGGATCGCGATCTGCCGAACGAAGGGTTTCGACGGTGTCGAATTCGATAACGTCGATGGATACGATAACGCTACCGGCTTTCCGCTGACGCTTCAAGAGGATGAAGCCTATCTCGCGAACCTCGCGGCGTACGCGCATGCGGACGGGCTCGCGGTCGGTCTAAAAAATGCGCCGGAGATGCTGCCGGCGATGGCCTCGACCGTCGATTTTGCCGTGAACGAGAGCTGCTGGGCGCAGGGCTGGTGCGCGCAAGACGCGCCGCTGCGCGCCGAACATAAATTTATCGTCGATGTGGAATACGATGACGTCACCAGTGCGACGCAATTTACGTCGTCGTACTGTCCCGCTGCCGCCGCGCTCGGCGACACGACGATTCTCAAGCATCCCGCGCTCGACGCATGGATACTGACCTGCCCGTAGCCTCGCGCCGCGGGCTAGCCGGTCTTAATGCGTTTGCTGCGCCCGGTGGTATGCGGCGCTTTCCCGCGTAAGGGCTCGAAGCGCCCTCCCGAACTCCTCGCGAGAATGACCGCACAGGGGGCGCCCGCGATCGTATCGGCGATCACGCGCTCGACGAGTTCGAAGCTGCCGTCGACGTGAATGCGCGCCGCCGCTGCAAAGCGACGGTCCGGGGCGGCGGCGAGGTGCTCGAGCCGTTCGATCAATGCGAGGCGCGCGATCGGCGCCTCGCCTTCGAAAAGGCAATATTCGGTACCGCGCGCGGCCGGTCGAGTACGAATCTCTCCCGCCGGCTCGCTCGTCGTGCCCGCGCGCAGGAAGACGCGATCGCCCTCGCAGGTGCGTAGTGCGGCGAGAACGCCGGGCCAATGGAGACTCTGAGGGGCCGATCGCTGCATGATGCTCGCGTCATTCGCGGAGGCGCGAACGGCGGCCTATCGGCGGCGAGCGTGCGGATGAGATATCGAGCGTCGGAACGAAGGCTTCGCCAAAGGTAGGTGCTCGATGCTGCGAACGACACGCGCGTTTCTCCTATGTGGGGCCGTCTTCGCTCTCTCCGTGGGCGCGACGCCCGTCGCTCCGCCGAAGCGGCCCTTTACCGCGCTCGCACTGCGATCGATCGGCCCGACGACGGGACGCATCGATGCGGTCGCCGGCGTTCCGGGCGACCCATCGACGTACTATGCCGGCGGCCTCGGTGGGCTCTGGAAAACGACGAGCGCGGGAGATACCTGGAAGCCGATCTTCGATCGCGAGCCGGTGAGTTCGATCGGCGCGATTGCGGTCGCGCCCTCGAACCACAATATTCTCTACGTCGGTACGGGCGAACCGAACATACGCAACGATATCGCGTTCGGTGACGGCATGTACCGTTCTGCGAATGCCGGAAAGACGTGGCAACGGATCGGCCTGCGCAGAAGCTCGCAAATCGCGCAAATTATCGTCGATCCCCACGACCCTAACGTCGTGTACGTCGCCGCGATCGGCGACCCATACGCCCCATCTCCGCAACGCGGCGTTTTCAAAACGATCGACGGCGGCAAGACCTGGAAGCGCGTGCTCTATCTCGATTCCTCGACCGGCGCATCCGCCATCGCGTTCGAACCCGGGCATCCCCACACGCTCCTCGCCGGAATGTGGACCGTCCGGCGACAGCCGTGGATGCTGACCAGCGGCGGCGCGAACGATGGCATCTATCGTTCCACCGACGGCGGCGCGACGTGGTCACGCGTGCGCGGCAATGTGTTACCGACGCTGATGGGGCGTATCGGCATTGCGTTCGCACCGAGCCTCCCGACGCGCGTTTACGCGCTGATCGAGGCGCGGCACGGTGTCCTCTGGAGGAGTGACGACGCGGGCGTGCATTGGCACCTCGTCAGCGATCGGCACGTGCTCGACCAACGGCCGTACTATTTTTCGCAGTTAGCGGTCGATCCGCACCAAGCAAACCGCGTGTATTTCATGTCGATTTTCGCCTCCGTCACTAATAATGCCGGGAAGACGTTTTCGCGCATCGATACCGGCGGCTACGATCACCACCAGATATGGATCGACCCAACCGATCCCGGGCGCATGATTATCGGGGCCGATGCGGGCGTGCGTATATCGCAGAACGGTGGAAAAACATGGATCGATCCGCAGCTCATCGTTAGCGAGCCGTACCACATCGCCGTCGATAACGAGACGCCATATCTCGTCTGCGGTGAATTCCAAGATCCCGGTGCGGCTTGCGGACCGAGTCGCAGCTTTACCGGCGCGATCACGCCGGACCAGTGGTTCTCTCCGCAGATGGGAGAGAGCGGCTGGATCGTTTTTTCGCCCGCAAATCAAAATGAAATTTTCGGTACCGGGTACGAGGAGAACATCGAGAGTTTCAATCGCAGCACCGGAGAGGCGCGGACGATTAGCCCCTGGCCCGACGATTACATCGGCGAGGGAGCGAATCGCTACAAATACCGAGCGGCGTGGGTCGCTCCGCTCGCCGTTTCGGCGCTGCAACCGCACGCGCTCTACTACGGCGCGCAGATGGTTCTGAAAAGCATGGACGATGGGGCGACCTGGCATGCCATTTCGCCCGATCTCACGCGCGACGATCCGAGCAAACAGCACGCTTCGGGGCGGCCGATCACGCGCGATAATGCCGGCACCGAGGTGTACGACACGATCGCTTCGATCGCCGAATCGCCGCGAGCGAAAGGCGAATTGTGGGTCGGCACCGATGACGGACGCGTGTGGCTCACGCGCGACGGCGGCAAGAAATGGAGCGACCTCACCAAGAACGTTCCCGGTCTACCGAAATGGGCGCGGGTAAATTACGTCGATCCTTCCCCGTTCGATCCGGCGACCGCCTATCTCGTTGCCAATAATGCCAAGCTTGGGGATCGCACGCCCTATCTCTTCGTCACCCACGATTACGGGGCGCGTTGGTATTCCATCGCTTCGAATCTTCCCCGCGCCTCCTACGCGCGAATGATTCGCGAGGACCCCGTTCGCAAGGGCTTGCTCTACGTCGGCACCGAGACGGGGCTCTGGTATTCGGAGGATGACGGTTCGCATTGGGTGAGCCTACGAAATAACCTCGCGCATCTACCGATCTACGATTTCGTCGTACAGAAGGCATTCGACGATCTCGTTGTGGCGACGCACGGGCGCGGCGTCTGGATTCTCGACGATCTCTCGCCGCTGCAGGATTTCACCGCCGCCGTTGCGGCGCGTGCGAGTTATCTCTTTCCCGTTCGAAACGCGTATCGCTGGGAAACCACCTTTGCGACGTGGGCGACGGGAGCCGGTGCGGGAGCGAACCCGCCGGCAGCGGCGGATATCAACGTGTACCTGCGTTCCCTACCGCCGAAGAACGTGCACCCGAAAATCGCCATATACGACGGAACGCATCTGCTTCGAACGTTGACGATTTCGCACCCGACCGTCGGGGTGAATCGCGTGTGGTGGAACCTCAACGTGCAACCGGTTCCGCGTATCGCCGATTACCACGCGACGCCGACCGGTTTCGTCGGACCGACGATCGTCCCGGGCACCTATACCGTCGAACTGACGGGTCTCGGCGCGCCGCAACGTCGCGACATTCGCGTGCTGCAGGATCCCAACTCACACGCGACGCTCGCCGCTATGCGCGCACAATACGCGTTGGCGATGCAGCTACGGGCCGCATATCGGCGCGTCGGCAACGAAGTGGTGCGCTTGCGTCGGCTACGAGCGCACCTGGCACGCTCGGGGAACCGGGGCGAGATTGCAAAGGTCGATGCGGCGCTCGCGGTGCTCTACCAATCGCATACGCAGAGCTGGGAGGATACGTTGCGCGTTCCCGAGCGTCTGTACGAACGCATTGCGAACCTCGGCCAGGAGGTGCAGAGCGGCGATTACGCTCCGACGCGTGGCGAGGTGTTGCTGGCTCGAGAACTCGAGAGCGAGGTCGATGCGGC
This sequence comes from bacterium, assembly GCA_021781095.1. The sequence continues at coordinate 10,039 of JAJXXM010000267.1, read as the reverse complement.
GATACGTGCGGATACCGCGCTTAGGCGATCGGCTTCAACACGGGCTTAAAAACGCGGTCGTAGATCCCGAGCAGCAACGCGGTTGCGACACCCGCACCGGTAACGATGAGCCAGATCGTCGCGGGGCGAGCGCCCGCGCTGCCGTAATGCTGCAATAAGGTGCCTCCGAACCAACCGCCGACGATCGAGCCGATGCCGATGGGGAGAAACGCAAAGCCCATGTAGGTGCCCTGCTGTCCCGGTGGAGCGAGGCGCGAGATGTATTCGTAATAGCGCGGAGACTGAATGATCTCGCCGAGCGCGAGTACGACGAGGCTGAAGATCGCCATCAGAACGCTCGCCTTTGCGGCGATCAGCAGCCAGCCCACCGAGGTGACGAGCGTTCCAAGCGTCAGCGCTTTGAAGGAGGGGATACGCTTGGTGAGCGCGTTCATGGCGACCGTCAAGGTGATGACGATCAACGGATCGGTAATGAGAATCATTGCGGTGTTGGCGTTGGGATCGACGTAGTCGTGAATGTAGATCGGCAAGATGAGGTATTGCTGCCAATAGACGATCCAATAGCCCGAAAAAATGACGAGAAACAGCACGAAACGCCAGTTCCCGAAGACCGTCAGAAAATCGCGAGCCGTCTTTCCAAGCGAGGTCGACGATTCATCGGCACGCGCGCGCGGTTCGCGGAAGAAGACGAGCACCACGAAGAACATGAGCGCCACGCTGAGCGCCGCAATGAGAAAAACGTCTTGCGGCGGCAGGCGTGAATGGAGCCATCCGGCGAGGAACGGGCCCATCGTGCTGCCGATGTTGACCATGGTGTAATAGATCGCGTACCCGATGGAACGAACGCTCTCTTTCGACGCGCGTGCGGTGGTGCCGACGACGGAGGGCTTCACCAACGCGACGCCGAGTGCGGGCAAGAAGAGGATGACGCCGGCGAGCAAACCGAGTGGAACGACGGCGCGGACCGGAGCCAACCACGGCGCGCCGATCGAGCCCACCATAAAGTACGCGCAGGTCAGGATAAAGTACGCCGCCGAGAGCGCCCGGCGGAAGCCGACGCGGTCGGCGAGTGCACCGCCGAAGATCGCCATCACCCAAACGGCGCCGCCGAAGATGCCGCTCAGGCTCGCCGAGAGGGCGCTGGAGAACCCGAGCGTTTGGTTGAGGTAGAGCGCGAGCGTCGAAAAGACGGCGTAGTACGAGAGCCGTTCGAAGATCTCGCTGATGTTGGCGATCCAGAACGGGCGCTCGAAGCCGCGACGAATTTCATCGATCTTCATGGGGAGAGGCAATTCCCAGCCTCGCCGTTCGTTTCCCGTATATCGGCCGGGGATCCCGACGAGGGGATAGCTCGTCGGCCGAGGGGCAAAACGAGAGCCGGCGCCGTATTCGTCGGCATCCTCGCCCCGCACCGACTGAAATGAAGTACGAACGGTGAGAGAGTCTAATTTTCTTGCGCAATTTCTCGGTTTGCTCCATGCCCCGGTGGCGGAGCTGGATGGCGAAGTAAAAGCACGACCGATCGCGTCGATGCTCGAGGAGTCGCGCTCGAACGATGCGCCGCTCCCGTTGCACTCCGAATCGTCCCGTTTATTACCGGTTATTACCGACCGCCGCCCGACCGATGAAATCGCGAACCCGGGGCTCGGATCGAGCGATAACGCAAGCATGATTTTGCCCGACGACGCGCCCGGAGAAAATGCCGTCTATGTGATCTACACGCTTCAGGGTATCGCGAATATCAGCGCGGAGGCGCGTCGGGAGCTCGGCATCGACGTCACGCTCTCGTTCGCGGGAACCGATACCTCCATGACGACGGCGCCGATCCCGGGATGGAACCGTCGCTCCCTGGCGCCGCACGTTTTTGATGCGCGAGCGAAGGGGGGCGTAGAACTGATGCGCATCGCGCTCGACGCCGTCGATGGAAAACGTTTGGTCTTGCGCTTGGAGCCGGCGCGCGATTTTCTTCCGGGTGCGACATGGAGTTGGGAGCAAGCGGACCCACAACTGCGTGCCTGTGCGACCGAGGGCGAGGATCCATTCACCTTTGGCGGACTCTTCACCCAGATGCTGCACGTGCACGTGAGAGTCACGCATCGCGGCATCCCCATCGCCTCCGACTCGGCGTGGATCGACGTTTGCGATACGCGTCGCTTCGGATCGCTCTACCAGCGGGTCGTAGAACGTTCGATCAAACCCGATACCGAAAAGCAGGCGAAAGCCGCAGGCTTCGACCTCAGCGACCACGCGTATCATCCGTGATCCCCCGTCTTGCTCATCCCGGAGCACCGCGAACCGCGACGGTTCGCGCGATGGAAGGTGCAATCGTCTACGAGATCGGTCGAGATCAATTCGAACCGACTATTTTTATGAGACCCGAACTCGCCGACGAATTGGCGGAGATCATGGAGAAGCATCTGCAAAGCTCGCTCGAGTTCAAGCAGGCATACGAGGCTCAACTGAAAACCAAAAACATGAGCCGCGGCATTCGGCGGTTATAAGGCCGCCGTAGCCATTGATGGTGAGCGATGCTGAGCCCGGCGGCGGATACGTAGGCTTGCCCGTTGTGGCTGATAATCGTCTGCGGACCCGCGGCTTTGGGGGCTCGCCGGGTGGAAGAAACGACCGCCGTACGTTGTTCACGCGAAGTCCAAACGGCTGCTTCCTTTGTCTCGGGTATCACGGCAAGCGAGAGCGGCCTCTCGGAACCTGGTGGATCGAAATGCTTTGCGTTACGCGTTCCAGATTTTTTGCGGCGACCGTAATGAGGCCGCCCCGCGGGCTGTCCAGGTCGGCGATGATGTAACTCGCGACCGCGAGAAGCAGAGGGAGCAACACGTAAAAGCGTCGCGGATTTTCGCTCGGTTGCTCGTAGTAACCGATCAACCCGCACGAGAAGATCGCAATGACGATCATTAGCGCCCAGGCCGGCACCGGGACACGATCCTCCCACGCCGCCTGAGTCGACTGCTCGGCGTCCGTCACTTCGTTCATACCCTCGACGACGAGCGCGGTGATCGAATTCTGGTGCGCGAATGCCGGTATTCTGACCGATTCCCAGAGCTTGTTCTGTAACGTCAGCGTCGCACGAAGGATTTTTGCATCGGACGCATCGTTCGGCGCATTGTATAAGGCGATGCGGTCGTTGAGGTACGCGCGGAGGAGCTGCTCGACGTGCAGCGCTTGCGGTTGCGGCAAGAGACTCGCACGTTCGTACTCGGTACCGATGACCGAGGCCTCTTGGGCTTCGAGGCTCTTGCGATGATCGTATCTGGCCGACGCCATTGAGAAACTGAAACCGACAAGCAAGCTTAGCAGCGTGAGCGTTGCCGAGAGAATGAGATTGAGGTCTTCTCTCTCGCCTTCGCCGAGGGCTTTGCGACGCGCGCGCAGCCATCTCCCGAGCGTCGCTGCGACGAGCAGTACGAAGAGCCAAATAATCGCCCAGAGAAACGGATGGTCGAGAAGTCGATGCATAAATGTATGCCTTTCGAGAAGCGGATGCTCGTTCGTTCGGCCTTACTCGGTGCGCGGAAGCTGCGGCCTCGCAACCGAAAGCGAGCGCCCATTCCCGAATTTCCGCCGTCCCTCCTCCCGCCTCGCCCGCGCCCGCATTTAAAACTCCGGCACAACTACGAAAGAAGTTTCTGTAGGTCGGCGATTGAAATCACGTCGGCTTGGCGCGGAAAGACCTTCTCGAGTAAGAGCGCGTGAACGTCGGGGGCGGGGTCGGCGCAGGCGTCGGCGAGGACGAAGAGGCGAAAATCGTGGTCGGCCGCATCGCGAATCGTCGAAAGGACGACGCCGCTCGTGCTGATTCCCGAAAGAATTAACGTGTCGATCGTGCGGCTGCGGAGTTGCTCGGCTAAATCCGTGGTTGAAAACGCGCCGACGCGCGTCTTCCGCACGACGATATCGCCGGGTTGCGGGGCGAGGCGTTCGTCGATTGCCGTCGTGGGCGCGTCGGCGTGAAAGGCGCGCCCGGCGCCTTTCGCCGCCGAGAACCCCTTGTTGCGGTCGGGAATCGCCTCGTACTCGCTCTCGGTAAAGCCGACACGCACGTAGCCGACGTTTCCGCCGTGCTCGCGCATGCACTGAATCGCTCGTGCCGCTTTCGCCACGAGTGCATCCGCGTGTTCGAGCGCTCCAATGATGCCCGCTTGAAAATCCATGACGAGCAACGCCGCTCGCTTGGCATCGATTCGTTGAGTCGGTTCCGGCATGGTTATGCTCCTTCTACCGTAGGTGGTGCGATGGGTGCGCGCTCTCGACGGCTGCCGCGTAAAAATGACGCGACGGCACCGAAGAGTGAAAGAATGGTCGCCAGCGCGAAAACGACCACGAGGCCTTGATGGAATGCACCGGCGATGAGGTGCGGAAAGAAACTCGTTCCGGTGAGCGTGCGCCGCCGCGCCTCGGTGAGGTGCGAGAGCACGCCGCTCGGCGCGAGGAGAGGCTGGAGCGGATTCGCTCCGAGAAAGGCCGCGAAGAGCGATGAGGCCGGCGGAAGCGCGGCGATATGCGCCGCAACGTTCGCCGGAACGCCCAGCTTTACGAGCCCGGCGAGCATCGCCGCCGGAAGCTTTTTGGAGAGCACGACGATCATCAGCGAAAAGAAGATGCCGATCGAAAGCAGGTTCCCCGAATTCTGAAACGTCGCGCGCATTCCCGACGCCACGCCGCGTTGTTCCGCCGGCACGCTGCTCATGATCGCCGAAGTATTCGGTGCGGCGAACATTCCCGAACCGATTCCCGTTCCGGCAATTGCGAGCGCGAAGATCCAGTACGAAAAATCGACCGGCACGAGCATCAGCGCTACGAAACTCACCGCGAATACCAGAAGGCCGGCGGTTGCGAAGAGGCGTGCGCCGAAGCGATCCGAGAGATAGCCCGAAAGCGGCCCGGCGACCATAAAGCCCGCCGAGAGCGGCAATAAGAAAATGCCGGCCCAGAGCGGCGTATCGGTGTAGCGATAGCCGTGCAACGGCAGCCAGATGCCCTGCAGCCAAATGACCAGCATGAGCTGTAACCCACCTCGTGCGATCGCGGCTGCGAGCGCGGCGGCGCTTCCCGCAGCAAAGGCGCGTATGCGCAACAGCGCGAGATCGAGCATCGGTTCCGCGACGCGCGTTTCGACGATTGCGAAAACGATAAGGCACGCGATCCCGCCGACGAGCGGAAGATAGGTGGCGGGATTCGTCCATCCCATCGCGCGATCGCCGTACGGATGAATGCCCGAGGTGATCGCCACCAAAATCGCGCCCAAGCCGAGTGCGAACGTGAGGTTGCCCCACCAGTCGATGCGCCCGGCTTGGTGGTGCCCGGCTTCGCGTAGGCTCCGATACGCCCACACCGTGCCGAAAATGCCGATGGGGACGTTCACCCAAAAAACCGCGCGCCAATCGATCATTGCCAGCACGCCGCCGGCGACGAGGCCGAGAAATTGACCGCTCAAGCCGGCGATTTGGTTGACGCCCAAAGCAAAGCCGCGCCGATTCGCAGGAAATGCGTCGGTAAGGATCGCTGCGGAGTTCGCCGTCAACATCGATCCGCCGAGCGCCTGAAAGAGGCGCCAACCGATGAGCCACAAGGCGCCGTTTCCGCCGATAAACGGATCGAACGACAAGAAGAGCGACGCGATCGTGAAGACGACGAATCCGAGATTGTAGATCTTCACGCGCCCGAACATATCGCCCAATCGACCGAGCGTCACCACCATCACCGACTGCACGAGCATATACCCGACGATCATCCAGAGCAGGTACCCGACGTTGCCCGGGGCGAGCGGGTCGAGATGAATGCCGCGAAAGATCGCCGGCAGCGCGATGATCACGATCGATCCGTCGAGTGCGGACATGAAGATGGCGAGCGTCGTGTTCGACAAGGCGATCCAACGGTAGCGGTCGGCGTTCATTAGAGTTCGTCTGCCAACCGTTCCAAAAGCGGCGCCGCCGCGCGCAACGTTGCGAGTTCGTCGGGGGTGAAGTGCGCCGCGAGCGAGCGAGCGATATGGGCCGCCCGCCCGCTTCGCCGCGCGCGCAGCGTATTGCGCCCGACGGTGGTGATGGAGATGACGCTCTGCCTGCCGTCGGCGGCATCGGGCTCGCGCCGCACCAACCCGCGCGACTCGAGCGCGCTCAGCGTCGCGCCGAGGGATTGCGCGCTGATCCGTTCGAGCTTCGCCAATGCCGTCAGCGTAGTAGGGCCGGCGCTCTCCAAGCGTACGAGCGCCGAGATCTCGGGATGCGAGAGGCTCTCGTCGCGCGTCTGTCGGAGCCGCCGAACGAGCAGGCTCAGCGCGAGGTAGAGCTTTTCGGCAACGGCATCGGGGGTCGGTCGCGGCATATGCTAAGGCTACACTACTAAGGCTAGGCTTAGCAATAGGGCGGCGCAATCGGAAGCTTTGTGCGAAGAACGGTGCTGCTGCCGGCCGTCATTGCGGCCTGCGGCGGCAGCACCGTTCGGGTGCCTCTATCCTCGATGGAGCACGCGAAACGTCGTTGAATCTACCACGTACTTCGTTGGTGCGCTCGACGCGTTGAGAGGAAGGACCCATATCCAGTACGCGCGTCCGCTCCGTTCGTTGATCAGGATCTGGCAGCTACGGCCGCTCCGCGTCGTCCCGGTACTGCCACACGCACCGGATGCGAGAACCGCTGCGATCGCGCGCACGCCTCCCGCCGAGACCGCAGTCGTCGTGATAAAGTGACGCTTCGCGTGCGCAAAATCGGGCTTTCCGGCGACGCTTGGATGGGGTTCGAAGATCGTTTCTCGGGTGTATGTCACCGGCTTGTTCGATCGAGCCAGGCGCGCAATCTCGCCCAAATGCCCACGATCGAGCAGGACGCTTTGCCCCTCCGCCGGCGCGATCGCCTCGGCCTCGTCTGCAAGCTTATCCTGGTCCGCGAGGATGATGGTGCGGTAGAGCATCGGGAGCGTTCGCGCCAGGCTCTCGGCCGGCGTGATGCCCGACATCGCGGCTTTCATCGCTGCGTGTTGCCCCGCTCCGAGCACGATCACGCTCTCTCGCCCAACGCTCCAGTGCGTTACTTTCCCGGCCGGAAGTTTCTCGCCATTTGGAAGCGTTGGAGCCTCACCATGGTTGAGCGTCGAAGAATCGAGCAACAGGAACTGCCCGCTTCGGGCGTCGGTTTGAGAATTCCGGTACATAACCTCGATGAACGTCGGGTGATCCGCCGGCGAGAAAACGAGCGCGTTCATATGCATTCCCTTGGGAATGCCGACCGGCAGCACGACCGGAAATGTCGCATCGGTGGTGACGCGACGCAGGTCGTCGGCATTTGGGTTCAGGATAAGTGCGAACGATGTCATATCGACGGCCGCTTTATTGCCCGAAAGCCAGACCCGAACGCCGCCGAGGAGCATTGCCGCGAGCAACGTGCCCGATCCGAGGACGGCGATCGCAGCAAGCGCGCACGCAATCAGTACGTGCGATCGATGCCGGGTATTAGCGTCGCGAAGGCGGTTGCGAATTGAAGCGATGGGAAGTTCGGGAACGGGCATTTCTGTTTGCACGTGTTTTCCTGCTTCCGCAAAATTAAACGGCATAGTGTACCTCCTTAAAATTCTTGCGCAACTCAAAATCGTAATCGGCGAGCAGCACGCGCAATCGTTCTCGCGCCCTCGAAAGCCGCATGCGCACCGCTCCGTGTGAAACGTGGAGAGCGGTCGCAATTTCCTCACCGGTAAGATCGTGGAAGTAGAACAGCACCGTGACATCCCGCAAATCTGCGGAGAGTTCGTCGAGCGCGTGCCAGACGTCGAGCGCGATCGTCCCGTCGCCGGTCGTACCCCGCTCCCGTTGTTCGCTGAACTGGCCGAAGCGACGGCGTGCCAGCGCCGATTCACGCATCACGATGCGATAGAGCCACGCGTCGAACGCGTCGACGCTACGCAATCGGTGGACCTTGCGATACACGGTGACGCAGCTTTCCTGGGCCGCGTCCTCTGCAAGCCCGCGATCGCCGAGCACCATCGTCGCGAGTCGAAAACATGCGGGCCAGATGGCGGCGATAAGCTCATCGGCGGCGCTTTCACTGCCTGTACGTGCGGAAGCAATTGCTTCTGGGGTCGCCCAACGTCCCATAGCTCTCCTTTTCGTAGATCGTCCTATTCTACATAGAGTGAGGCAGAGGCTCGAATTGTCACGCGCAGGGTGAATGTTTTTGCATTGCGGGCATCTGCGTCTGCGTTCGGCAGGCCTTCGCGAGCTCGCGAACCTCACAGATTTCCGCAAGGATTGGGCATGTAGACTCGCATAGAAATGGCTATGCGACATCCGGCATTGGGGCTCGTTCTCTCGCTCGTTTTGACCGCTTGCGGAGGCGGCAGGGGCGCTAGCGTCGGCGTGCCCGCCACGCCCACGATCGCCCATCGCTCGGTCGTCCCCTGTAGTGCGATTCAAGACCTACGGTCGCTCGGCAGCGATCTGTCCCAGGTTACCAATCCGGCGACGCACGATACGATGGAATATACCGTTATCGGCGACGGAGCGCTCAGCGACGACGTACTCGTCATGTTCCCGGGAACGGGGCAAATTCTCACGGGATGGCCCGTGCAGATGCTGACGAACAGCACCTATAGCCCATCGATCACCAAAAGCCTTGCTTACGATCCGCTCGAAGATGGTTCCGTCTCGCTCTGTCACGATTACCGGATCGTGCTCTTTGATTATCCCGGTGTTGGGCTGACGACGATGAACGGCAGCGTGACGCGCGACGCGATCGCCAGCGATGTCGATGCGATGCTCGATGACGCCTCGGTACGGTACGGCATATCGACGAACGTCGTCGATCCGGTAGGCTGGTCGCTCGGGACGACGAACGCGGAAAAGTTTGCCGTCCTCTCACCCGTATCGCGACCGACGCGCACGATTCATAACGTCATTCTCATTGCCGCCGGCCCGGGAGGAAGCCGACAGGCGCAGGTGGGTCCTGATTCCGCCTCCTGCGTGACCACGATGTTCGATGCCTCCGTCTCGGCGACGGGCTCGCTGAAGAATCAGCTCGACGCGACGCTCACGGAGATGATCTTCCCGTACATCGGACAGACGCAGTCGCAATCCGGAACGACGAGTGGCTGCACGGCGACGGTAACGAATTCGACGGTTAGCCTGAACGTGACGCCCGATTGCGGCATTCTCAACCACTGCCTCGAGTATCTTGCGGGATCGATCGTCGATATGAACACCTATCCGTGGAGCATGACCGGCGGCATCGATTCGGCCGTCTACTCCAACGAACGCGAACTTTCAAACGATTTCGATGTTGCGTACTGCTCGGGAGCCGGGCCGAATTTTACATCGACGGGATGCACGGCCTTCGGACCGATTAAAATGAGCGTGCAAAACGGCGGCGTCTGTGAAACCGATACGACCAATCCCGATCTGCCCGTCGCCTCGGCCTGCGCCCCATTACAAATAACCGGGCGCCTGACCGTTCTCAATGGATACGAAGATTTGCTGACGCAATGGACCTACGGCAAGGCGTTAGTCGATGCGTACGCGCAGCAGTTGGGCGCTTCGAGAGCCGTGCTAAAGACCTATCCGGGGGAAGCCGGGCACGGCGTGATGATTCAGCATCCGCTCTGGACGCAGACGGAAATTGCGGCGGCGATGCAATGAGTACCAAGTTTCTCGCCAAGCTTGTCGGCCTTTGGGTGCTGCTGATCGTGCTCTCTCTGGCGATGAGCGGGCGAGCTTCGGTCGATATTCTGAATGCACTCTTCACCGAACCCGGGCTCATGTTCGTCGCCGGCATCTTTACGATGCTCGTTGGTTTAGCGATCGTGTTGACGCACAATCGATGGAGATCGGGGCCGCTCGCCGCGGTCGTTACGGTGCTCGGATGGCTCGCGTTGTTCAAGGGAATTCTGTTGGCGAGTTTACCTCCGGCGCTCATCATCGAAGCGTTTGCGACATTGAACTTCGCGAAATTCCTCACGCTCTACCTCGGAATTGCGTTCGTCGGCGGCGTCCTGTTGACGTACGCAGGCTTCAGAGCGCGCGAGTAGGGCGGCG
>JAJXXM010000442.1 GCA_021781095.1 bacterium | reverse complement strand
CCGAGCGCGGAGGCAACGTAGCGCGCGATCGGGTCGATCTCGAGGTTGACCGCACTGCCGACCGTGCGCGCCCCCAGCGTCGTCCGCGTCAGCGTCTCGGGAATCAGTGCGAGTTCGAACCAATCCGGTCCGGTCGCGGCAACGGTCAGGCTGACGCCGTCGACGGCGACGTAGCCCTTCTCGACGATGCCGTCGGCGAGCTGCGCCGGGCGTTCGATGCGCATGCGTTCTCCTTGCCCCTCCGGCGTGCGTGCAATGACGCGCGCCCGCGCATCGACGTGTGCATATACAAAATGTCCGCCCATGCGCTCTCCAACTCGCAAACTATACTCCAAATTGACGCGCTCGCCGGGAACAAGCGAACCCAACGTGCTGCGTTCGATGCTCTCCGGAACAACGTCGAAGGAGATACGGTTGCCGAGCATCTCCGTGACGGTAAGGCAGACGCCGTTCACGGCGATGGAATCCTTGATCTCCGGACGCTCGCGCTCGACACCCTCGCACTCGACGCTCAGGCGCATCCCGCCGCGTTCGTCGCGCTGCGTAGCGTCGACGCGCCCGCTGTAGGCGATCAGCCCGCTAAACACGATCGATCCTGTCCCGCCAAAATTCCGCAGAAACATCTCCGCCGAGATTTTCTACGTTTACTAAATGAAACCGTAATCGTGATATATCTCCGAATTCCGGCGAAATCGCCGCAACAGCCCCCGGTGACGCAAGCAGACGGGGAGCATATGCCCAATAAATGGTCTCCACCAAATCCTCTTCGAGAAGGTTCTTCGCGAACATTGGCCCTCCCTCAGAGATAATGGAAACAATGCCATAAGCATCACGAAGGAGACGAAGGCCTTTCGGAAGATCAACAACTCCATCCCTATCGGGGCACGGCAACACGTCAGCAACCTCTCGAAGGTGGCCGACCCACTCCGCGCCCGCGCCTGATTCAGGGACCAAAACAATCGTGCGAAGGTAACCCTTCTCCGACAAGAACACATTCGCTGTTGGGTTCATCGGTCGGCGCCCGGCGACGACAATACGACGGAAGGCAACTGCCCGAGATCCACGATCGACAACAAGCCGAGGGTTATCAACGAGCACTGTGCCGGCGCCAACCATAACCGCCTGATGTTCGAATCGAAGCCGTTGAACGTTGCTTCTCCATGCGTCACCTGTCAGCGGAAGACGCTCTCCAACTTTCGTCGCAACAAAACCATCTACCGAACTCGCCATCTTCAAAGAAACATATGGAAGCGCCCCGTTGATCCAAACCCTGAAATCTCGAATTAGGGCAAAGGAGGCGGGGTCATTCAAGATCGATACCTCGACTCCGGCGTTGCGCAGCGATTGTACTCCACGACCAGCGGTTATCGGGTTCGGATCGAGCGCTCCAATAACAACTTTTCTTACGCCCGCGCGAATAATTTCCAATACGCATGGAGGTTGGCGCCCTTCGTGAGCGCACGGCTCGAGCGTTACGTACAAGGTTGCGCCTCGAACGTCTCCCGAACTTTTTATTGCATTTACCTCAGCATGAAACCCGCCCGCCTGTAAATGAAATCCGGATCCTAATACAACGCCGTCTCGAACCAACACTGACCCGACTAAAGGATTGGGGAATGTGTTTCCCGCCGCGCTTCGAGCCAGGCGGACGGCCTCATCCATCGGCGCTTCCATCCATCAGCTCCTAAACAAACGTTTCGTTAAAAGAGTTAGAAAAAAACCATTTATTAAGAGTGCCCCGGCTGCCTCCGCAGAGAACAATATTCGCTCAGGGCGGTGAAGACTGAAATATTCCTTCGCCCCTCCTAGGGTAAAGTAGTCACCGATGGCAAGCGAGATCGCCGTCAAATATGGGAAATGAAGCCATATCACGGCGCTTATAGCTACGACGGTAACGAGAAGAACAGCCGCACCGCCAAGACGCATCGGGGCATAGCCGTAACCACTCGAAACCGACATCAGAAGGCGCCCAACCTTGGCTATCGACCATTTAGCGGTCGCAGTTATTATACTTTCAGACTTGATAAAGAGCCTATCGGCTTCCCGCAATAATCCATTATTTTCCATAATCCTTCCTGCAACGCGCAGCGTCTCTGAGGCAAGCATAACTCGACCTCGCTGCAAAAATAATTCCGACGATTGAAGCGCGAGCCCCATGGCAAAACCGCCTGAGTCGACGGTCGGCTCCGTATGTGACCGAATCGTAAACAAGACCAACAAATTCATAAGCGCATGATCGAGGGCGTCAGGCAAGCTTGCTCGACATTTTTCTAGATCCACCGGGATCGACATTGCCTGACCCGGCGCGAGCGCCTTCGTACGAGCGGCCAACATAAATATTTCTGCAATCCTCGATGAATTCGATTCTGCGATTAGCAGCATTTGCGCCTCGGCGATTCCCTGCCTTCTACACAGGGATCCAATGCGACGCGAAGCGTCGACCAGGGCATTTTCAGCAGGCTCCAACCTCATTATACGCAGTCCACACAATCGTGCGCAGGACGGAGCGATATTTCAGAGTCGATTATATATCGATCGGCTCGCATAATATTTACATATTTCTCAACAAGCAGATCCTTGGAAAAGACGCTCCCAAGCGCCACGATAACCGGAATTCTCGTTAGAGCGTAATCCATTCCAAGATGAACGCGTTCCTCATTGTTTGGGAACCTACACATCAATCGCTCTCTCCGAAGCGTTGGGGCAAAACCGTATCTCGCCAAAGCCTTAAAGATACCCTCGTTCTTCATAGTCGCCAAGTGCATGTTTGTCACTTTCGCGCTTTCCACGAACGGCCTCACTGCTGAATAGGTAATCGCTCGACGTTCATTCTCCACGACAATAACGCGGTCGTATGAAATGACGTGACTTCCGAAATCTTCTTGCCGCACAAACGGCACAATTGCTTTTGGGAGATCGGTAATAGCGACTAGACGAGGGCCGGATAATTCAGCGCCCCCGAGGTCGCTTATCCCCACCTCTTCGACCTTTTGCTCGCCGTGATCACCGACCGCATCAACCGACCTATCGGAGGGAAGCGGCCGATCACAAAGTTCCATAACGCCATCTTTTATTGCGATGAAACCTTCGGCGAGCAGGTCGAAGCACGCCTCGAAAAATGCGTCAAGGATTACATTCTTATCGACGCGTTCATTTTGTTTAGATCGCACAAAACCGTCAGGTGTAATCTTTTTGTCGACGTCGTTATACTTCGTGCCGGGGCCATCGAACATGTTCGGAGACGAGAAGCGCGCCCTAATTTCATCGTAAATCGATTGCTTGAGAGAAAGAAAACTTGCTTGCTGCTCCTTAATGATTCACCTCGCTGCTATCCCGGCTGCGCTGCTTCCTTCTGTGTAGATATATCAACATGATCGCAGACCCGTTCACGATAACGAACAAGTTCGTAATATCTATTGCTAAGTCTTTTTTGAGCAGGCCGTAGGCCACCCAAGCTACGCCGCTGGCAGTGTAAATAGCAAACGTATGGAGGGATATGCCGTCTATTTTTCGAGATCGTAACATTAGCAACGACTGGGGAACACCGGTAAGAACAACAAGCGCGGTCGCGATCCATCCGACGCCTTCGGTAATATTCATCGCGCGCCGCGCTTTCGCCCGCAATCGGTGAGGGCAACGACGAGCGCGCGCTCGACGATTGCACCGTGTTCGCGCAGGGTACGGGCAGCGTCGGCAAGCGTCGAACCGGTGGTGCAAACATCGTCGACGAGCGTTATCGAGGTACCGGCGATCGTTTCAGAAGCGATGCGAAAGCGGCCGCGAGCGACGAGGCGTTCGGCGCGCGACCGGCCGCGCTGACGATCGCGTGCGGCAAAAATCAGCGAACGACTCGCCGTTCTTCCATCGACCGATGCTGCAAGTTGCGCGAGCAGTTCGCCGCCGTCGAAACCGCGGCGGGTGCGACGCACCGCGCTCGTCGGGATGCCGACGAGGTGACGATCCTCCGCCTGCAACGCCGCGCCCAAGCGTTCGCCGAGCGCTGCGGCGATATCGCGACGCCCCTCCTTTAACGCGATCACCGCGCGTCTCCAGAGTCCGTCGTAGGGCGCGAGCGCGCGAACCTCGATTCCGAAAACCAGTCGCCGCAGCGGCGCCGTTGCGGGAGCGCAGCGCAGGCAGAGTGCGCTTCCGGAGGCATTACAGCGAATGCACCGCGGAGGAAAGAGCAGGTCGAGTGCGCGATCGAGCATATCGCTCCTTCACGCGCGCTCTCGCAGACGACAAGCGCGAGTGCGTCATTCGTTCGCGACCGAACAGGCGATCAGTTCGCTTCCGGCCGCAACGCGATAATCGAGCCCGACGAGCGCATCGCGCAGCCGGG
>JAJXXM010000285.1 GCA_021781095.1 bacterium | reverse complement strand
AAGGTGAACGAATAGGTGCGCTTCATGAGTGTCGGCACTTCTCAATCGATCGGAGGAGTTGCCGCGCGTGGTCCTCGGGGATGCGCGGTGTGGACCACACCGAGTACAGGCATCCGCCATCGAACCGACCGGGGCATCGAATGCGTCCCCACGCGTGACCTGCGGTCACTTTTACCACCCATCCCCGGCTCTCGGCGAATCGGAGAGCCGCCTCGATGTGCTTGTTCGGGTGCGCCGGACGCCTCCCCATGTAGGGTACCCCGCCTGTTGGCAGTTGTCAACGCGCGATTGCGGTATGACTTCTTTGCAAGGGGTTCCCGCGATCGATACCGTGCGACTCGGCGAGCCGCTCGCTTAGAGGTTGGCGAGCCGGCCGCCGTCGACCACGAGCGTCGTGCCGTTGACGAACGCGGCATCGCTCGATGCGAGGAAGCAGATCGCGGCGGCGAGATCTTCGGGTTTGCCGATCGCGCCGGTGACCTTTTCCGCGCCGCTCTTGACGTTAGGGTTGTTCCACAACATCGGCGTATCGACCGCGCCCGGCGCGACGGCGTTCACGCGAATCTTTCGTGCGGTGAGTTCGATGCTCAAACCGCGAGTGAACGCCTCGATAGCGCCCTTCGACGAAGCGTATGGTACGACGTTCGCCGTCGTTGCGTGCGCGTGAACCGAGCTTAAATTCACGATCGCGCCACCGTCGTTCATCTGCGGAACCCCGTATTTACAAAAATAAAAGACCGAGCCGAGGTTCGTCGTAATGACGTGAAAAAAGTCGGCTTCCGCAATATCGACGATCGGCGTAAAGGTCATCATCGCCGCGTCGTTGACGATTGCGTCGATCTTCCCGTACGCCGCCACCGTCTTCGCAATCACCGCCTGCACTTGCGCCGAGTTGCCGACATCGACCGCGACCGCGAGCGCCGTTCCGCCCGCAGATACGATTGCGTCGACGGTTTTTTGCGCGGATTCGACGTGCAGATCGGCAACGACGACGCGCGCGCCCTCGCGGGCGAATTGCAGGCAGGCGGCCATGCCGATTCCCGATCCGCCGCCGGTCACGATACAGGTCTTGTTCGTAAATCTCATGATGCGCTCTGGCTTCTGCCCGCGTCCTCGCCGCTCCGCCTTGCACGGCGGAGCTCGGCGCGCGGCGGCGAAGCTCGGCGCTATGAGCGAGAGCATGCATTTCGGTGTTGCGACGGCCGACCACCAATGCGAGGCCTACGACGGCAACGACGACATTCGCGATCTCTGGGAGCGCTCGCGCGGGCTCACCGAACGCGGCAAGGCGACCGATTTCTGGAACCGCTATCGCGAAGATGTCGATCTCGCCAAGGGGCTCGGCTGCACCATTTTCCGTCTCTCGCTATCGTGGGCGCGGCTGGAGCCCGAACCGGGGCGCTGGAGCGACGAAGCGTTCGCCCACTATCGGCAGTTGCTGGAATATCTGCGCGCCGCAGGCATGCAAGCGGTCGTCACCCTCCATCACAATACGTGGCCGTTGCACGTGCAGGCCGCGGGCGATGGAGCGGGGTTGCTCGATAGCGCCTTCCCAGATCGCATGGCCGGGTACGCGCAACAGGTCGCGCGGCGCCTCGGCGATCTTATCGATTATTACGTCACGCTCAACGAGCCCAATCAACTCGTGTACGGCTTCATCAAAGGCTTTTGGATGCGCGCGTACCCGATGCCGCCGGGGCAGCCGCCGGACACGTCGCCCGAAGCGCAAATGGATGCGGTGCTGCGTTTGATCCCCAACCTACTGCTCGCGCACGCACGTTCGCGTGCGGCGATCCGCGCCATCGTACCGGCGGCGAAGGTCGGCGCGAACCCATTGGTTCTGGGGCTCCCGCGCTGGTTACAAAACCTCGTCGATCGCGGCGCGACGCATGCAAAATCTCCGGAACAATTACGAAAACACGCATCGCGAATCGTGCAGGCCGGCATCGTTGAAAACGGTCGCGTCGATTGTTCGGTTGCGCAGGTCGCGATCACCCACGAACGCATGGAACAGGTACTGTTTTCCGAGCCGTATTTCGCAACGCATGCGGCGGCGCTCCATGCGAAGTCCGCATCGATCCCCGAATCGCCGACAAACTGGAAAGCGACGATCGGCGTGCTCGAAAGCTCCGAGGCCTCCGAGAGCGTCGGCGCGCGGTTTCCCGATGCGACGGTGCTCTATTTCGCCGATATTGCTGCCGGGCTCACCGCACTCCGCGCGGGGACGATCGTGCTGCTCTATAGCGACGAAGCCTTAGTCGCTCCCTATGCAAACGGCGACCTCACGATGACACGGCTCCCCGGATACGCGCGCCATTACGCCGTCGCCGTGCCGCCCGGGCATCACGCCCTGCTCGACGCTATCGACCGCGCGATCGAATCGCTGCGTCCGCAGCACCCCGAGATTCCGCGCGCGCACGGCCGCGCCACCCTCCATCATCTCGGCAAGCGATCGGCGCTCGCGCCCCCCGATCCGCAACGCGAGATCGGCGCCTCGGTTGCACAGATTCGCAAGCGCGGCCGGATACGCATCGGCATTCATCCCGGCGTTCCCGGGCTCTGCGAAGCGGACGGCACAGGGGGATATCGCGGCCTCGAAATCGATCTTGCGCACGCGATCGCACGCGAGGTTTTGCGGAGTGACGCGCCACGCATCGAGTTAATTGAACTCTCACAGAAGAACCGCATTTCGGCGACGCGTTCGTGGCTGCAAATCTTCGATAAGTGGCGTCGGACGCTTGCGATGTTCGGAACGCTCATCGGCACCAACTGGTGGAACCTGGCGATGCTCGGTGCGTTGCCCGAATTTCTTTGTCCGCGCGAATGCGTCGGAACGCTCGATTTCGTCGGGCTCGATTACTACTGGGGCGTGCCATCGATTCGCCCGAGCGAGATCCAGCGGCTCGGCGCGGCGGCGGAATGTCGTTACGCGCAAGCGCCGGTCTGGCCGGGCGAGCTCGAACGCATTCTGCGCCAGGCGCACGAACAGTTTCCCGATAAGCCGATCGTCGTGATCGAGAACGGCTGCGTGACCAGCGCCGATGGGTTCTCGCGCGCCGCCTATCTCGCCGCACACGTCGAGGAAGTGGATCGCGCGGTCGCTGCGGGAGTTCCGGTCGAGGCCTATCTCTGCTGGAGCATCACCTCGAATCGCGAATGGGGCTTACCCTTCGACGACAACAGCGATTTCGGGCTCTACCATATCGATCTCGATACCGACCCGGAATTAAAACGCACGCCGACCGAAGCGAGCGCGCGTTACGCTGAGATTATTGCACGCCATCGGGCGCCGCAGTAAGCGCGCGTTTCATCGCCGGATCGCCGAGCACGTCGGCGAGCGATCGCGCGAGCCGCACGCGCCCGTAGCTCTCGACCGTCAGAAGATCGTCGTCGAGCATCCGTTGGAGCAAGCCCATCAACGGCGCGAAAAAATCGCCGTTATCGAGCAGGGCGATCGGCTTCTGGTGATAGCCGAGCTGCTGCCAGGTTAACGCCTCGAAGAGTTCGTCCATCGTTCCGAAGCCGCCGGGAAGCGCGAGGAATGCGTCGGAGAGGTTTCCCATCATCGCTTTGCGTTCGTGCATCGAGATCACGACGTGCAGCGCCGTCAACCCCTGGTGCGCTACCTCGGCGCGTTCGAGTGCGTGCGGAATGATACCGGTCACTTCGCCGCCCGCCGCGAGCGCTGCGTCGGCGAGCGCTCCCATCATTCCGACGCGCCCGCCGCCGTAGACGATGCCGATGCCGCGCTCGGCGAGCTCGGTGCCGACGCTGCGAGCGAGGGACAGGAAGGTATCGTCGCGCCCCGGGCGCGATCCGCAAAAGACGCAGATTCTCTTCATCGCAGCCTCACGAGTTGTACGTTTGGGAACGTGAGGCCTGGTGCGCGAGATCGGTTAGACGCCGTACACGACTTGGTTCTCGACCGATGCGCCGTTCGGCGAAACGGAGGTCAGGATGACGCGGATCTGGCCGCCTCCAAGCACGTTGAGCGAGATGGGAACGGTAAAGTATCCGTTCGCATCGGCGGTAACGTCGCTTTGAAAGGTTCCCGTACCTATTTGGAAGAGGCCGCCGATCGTGCTGGTGCCGGTTGCGACGATGTGGATCTGCGAGTTCGGAAGCGTGCGGCCGCTCAGCGTGAACGAACTACCGGTACGCGTGTTCGGCGCCGGACTGACGTTCACGATGTAGTTTTGAGCGGCGCCGGATGCCGTATTGGAAGTGTAGAAACTCCAGCCGGTATTGAACGACGAGCCGTTGGATGTCGTGCCGCTGACGTTGACGTTATGGCTACCCGGGTTCAGTGCGAATCCCGGCGTCACGTCGAAACCGCTGGCGTTGGTATAGACGAGCGACGT
>JAJXXM010000018.1 GCA_021781095.1 bacterium | reverse complement strand
TTATGGGCATGTTGAACGTCCTCGATGCTGCGGTGAAAACCGGCGTGAAGAAAGTGATCTTTGCGTCGAGCGCGGCGACCTACGGAAACCCCGAGCGCGTGCCGGTGGTGGAAAGCTCTCCGCAGCGACCGGTCTCGCCATACGGCATTACGAAGATGGTGACCGAGCACTATTTGCGCTTCTACCGCGCCGAAAAAGGGCTCGATTTTACGGCGCTACGCTATGGCAACGTCTATGGCCCCCGGCAGGACCCCAACGGTGAAGCGGGCGTGATCGCGATCTTCATCGGGCGCTTTCTCAAGCGCGAAGGCGTGCGCATCGATTGGGATGGCGAGCAAACGCGCGATTACGTGTACGTGAAGGATGTCGCTCGCGCCAACCTCGCCGCACTCGAACGCGGTTCGGGCGAATGCTTCGTCATCGGCACCGGGGCCCGAACCAGCGTCAACGATATCTACCGTGCGTTAGTCGAGATCAGCGGCTTCGAAGCCCCGATTACGCGCGCCGAACGGCGTGCCGGCGACGCGCGCGATATCGGATACGATCCTGCGCTTGCGCGCGAGGCGTTGCAATGGGCCGCGCAGACCAATCTCCGCGACGGCATGCGCGAAACCTACGAATACTTCGCAGCGCTCTAGTTTTTCGGCGGTCATCCCGAGTAGCCGCTGCAAGCGGCGTATCGAGGGGCTTTGTCATCCCGAGTAGCCGCTGCAAGCGGCGTATCGAGGGGCTTTGTCATCCCGAGTAGCCGCTGCAAGCGGCGTACTCAGCGTGACAAGAAGCTACGTTTGGCGTGACCGTGAGCGTCATCCGGATGAGCGTATTGAAACGGAAACACAAAATTCCAGAACTCCCGTTGGATGCTACGATACACAAGAACAGCGAACGCGCAAAACGCGATGAACGACCAGAATACTAGCCCGTAAGCATGTGTCGTTATCGTTATCGCTCCAAACAAAATAATCGCGGTGTACACTACCAGGAGGAATAAATTGCGAGGTTTTACTGCGGTACTTCCGTATGTTCCAAAAGAATATCGATTGCTTTTTCCTGCAATAGCAAGCACAACGCCAAAAAACAACAGCAGATAGAGTGCGGCAAATGCGATTCTTGAAATCATTATCTCGGCTTATGCAGACGGCTAGCCCTAAGGTAGTTGCCGAGAAAAAACAGGTAAAAGATCGCAAAAATAGTTTCTAATGCGACGAGCGTAACGCCACTAGGGCTAAGTGAGTGGCTGTTGGTTTGTAAGTGTGGAAGGATATAAAAAACTGCCACGGTCATTTGTGCGCACCATATCGATGTAATGACATGAATTGATTTTCGTGGGTCCTTTGGTTGAAAGCGCGCGGCAAGTATAAGCTGAAGACAACAAGCAATCAAAAGAACCGAGGAAAAAATTGACTCCAGGGCGTGCGGATGGCTCATAATGCGTCTCTAATTATGAGCGGCCAGAAGTGCATTTTATGAGTTCGTAAATGGTGAGGATACTCAGTCCGGCAGCTGCCAAGAGTCCGAGAAGAGCAGCCCACTCGGGCGATAACAACGTTCCGAAAACAAGAGCAAAAAACTCACCAATCGACGCGAACGTTATTGGGTTATTCAGCAAGTTTTTTGCAGCTGCTTTTGATATCATCGAAAATACCGGGCTAGCGAGAATTCCTTGAGCCACGGACGCGACTCCTGAGAAGACCGTCGTGAACGCCTCCACCGTGCAGTTCGGAGCGGGACTCGGCTTCACGCCTGTTCCAGTGATGGTGGGACCTGTATTGGTGACGCCTGGTCCATAAAGCGTAGATACGAGCGTAAAGAATCCCGCTGAACCGCCGCTGCTAATGATCCCCTCGTTAAATGGCCCCACTGATGGGACGATCGCGATGACTGAAAGGGGCGACGGGGTAGGCGCGGGCGAACTGCACACCGCGGCAACGCGCCTATCGGTTGGCGTTCCCACCGACTCCGGCGTCTGTCCGCACGTGGTTTCATTGCCGCTGCTGCGTGAGGGAACGATGATCGAACGAAATTCGGGGAGAACCACAAAGGTCGTCCCTTGGTCGATCGCGGCGACACCCGTCCTCCGCATCAACCTGAAGAGATTCTGTTCACCAGGTAGCACTGTACCGTTCGGAACATAGTCCATCGGCGGCGAGGATTTTCCGCCCCCGCAAGCCGCCAGAACTCCCAATCCTCCAGCAGCGGCGCATCCAAAAATAAAATTACGTCGAGAATTCATTTGGTGGTTGCGTTGCAAGGTGCTCTCCAAAAAAACGATGCTATTTCGAGCGCTTTTTCACATTCTCACCCCCCCCCTTGTTTTGATCGCGCCTTAATGTTTCGCAAGGGGCGCTTCGCCCGAGTTATCGGCGCAAGCGCTAGACGACGACGAAGTTGACGAGCTTCCCGGGAACGTAGAAGCGTTTGCGCACTTCCTTGCCGTCGAGATAGACGCGGAGCGCGGGCTCGGCCTCTGCAAATGCGAACGCCTCGCTCTCGGAGATCGATGGTGCGCAGGCGATGCGCGCGCGCACCTTGCCGTTGACCTGCACGACCAGCGTAATCTCGTCGAGTGCGAGGGCGGCTTCCTGCGGTGCGAGTGCGGCCTCGAGATGGACCGAGCGTTCGTAGCCGTAGCGCGACCAGAGTTCGTCGGCGATATGCGGAGCGAACGGCGCGAGCAGTAACGGTACGGCGTGCACCGCATAGAGCGTTGCCGCCGCATCGGGGGAGGTGCTCACCGCGCTCGTAAGGGCGTTGATCGTTTCGTCGAGACGAGCGATCGTGGTGTTGTAGTGGAAGCGCCGCGAGATCGTCTCTTCTACCAACGAGCGCGCCGCCAGATGGACCGCTCGCACCAGCGCCTTCTCCTCGGGCGTGGTGCAGACAGGAAGCGCGCGCACGTCGACGCTCCTCGCGCGAGCGGCGAGCGGTTCGCACGCGCGCCAAACGCGATTGACGAATCGAACGCGCCCATTGATGCCCTCGTCGGTCCAGTCGCTGGTGTCCTCGGGCGGCGTCACGTAGAGCAAAAAGAGGCGCATCGCATCGACGCCGTTCTTTTCCGCGGTCTCATCGATGCCGACGACGTTGCCGCGCGATTTCGACATTTTCTCGCCGTTCGCGAGCAGCATCCCCTGGTGAAAGAGCCGAGCGAAGGGTTCGTCGGGGCCGCTCACCCAGCCGCAATCGTGGAAAAACTTATAAAAGAAGCGCGAATAGAGCAGGTGCAGCACGGCGTGCTCGGAGCCGCCGATATATTGGTCGACGTTCATCCACGCATCGGCCGCCTCGCGTGCCCAGGGCGCGCTTTCGTTGCGCGGATCGAGATAGCGCAAATAATACCACGACGATTCGAAGAACGTGTCCATCGTGTCGCTCTCCCGCCGCGCGGGCGCTCCGCATTTCGGACAGCGCGTTTCGATAAAAGACGGGAGCCGCGCCAACGGCGAGCCTTCGCCGGTAATCGGTGCGTCGGGCGGCAAAAGAATCGGCAGTTGATCGTCGGGCACCGGCACTTCGCCGCACTTTTCGCAGTAGACGATCGGAATCGGCGTGCCCCAATAGCGTTGCCGCGACACGAGCCAATCGCGCAGGCGATAATTCGTCGTTGCGGTGCCGATGCCGCGCCGTGCGAGCTCCGCGGCGATCGCGCGGCGCGCGTCGGCGCTCGGCATACCGTCGAAGGCACCGCTGCCGACGAGGATTCCGTCTTCGACAAAGGCCTCGGCGATCGGCGCGTCGGCTGCGAGCGAACTTCCCGTCGGAACGATGACGCGTGCGATCGGCAACGCGTGCTTCCGCGCGAAATCGAAATCGCGTTCGTCGTGCGCGGGAACTCCCATGACGGCGCCCGTTCCGTACTCGGCGAGCACGTAATTCGTCACCCAGATCGGCACGCGCGTGCCCGAGAGCGGATGGATGGCGTACGCACCGGTAAAGAGCCCTTGCTTCTCCATCAAGCTCGTCCGTTCGAGCTCGGATTTCGAGCGTAAGCTTTCGGCAAACGCATCGATCGCGCGGGCGCTCTCGGGGGGCACGAGCCCCTTGATGCAGGTCACGACCGGATGTTCGGGCGCAAGGGCGAGGAACGTCACGCCGTAAACGGTGTCGACGCGCGTGGTGAAGACCTCGATGCGATCCTCGGCTCCATCGATAGCGAACGAAAACTGCGCGCCTTCGCTCTTCCCGATCCAGTTGCGTTGCATCGTGCGCGTGCGCTCGGGCCACCCGTCGAGATGCTCGAGCCCGTCGAGCAGGCGGTCGGCGTACTCGGTAATGCGCAGAAACCACTGCGAGAGATTGCGGCGCTGCACCGGCGTGTCGCAGCGCCAGCAACGCCCGTCGATCACCTGTTCGTTCGCCAGGACCGTCGCATCTTTCGGGCACCAGTTGACCGGTGCTTCGCGTTTGTAGGCGAGCCCGCGTTCGTACAAGCGCAAGAAGAGCCACTGATTCCAGCGATAGTATTCCGGCGTGCAGGTCGCGATCTCGCGCGACCAGTCGTAACTGGTGCCCATGAGCCGCAACTGTCGCTGCATGTTCGCGATGTTCGAGAGCGTCCACGCTGCGGGCGCGATGCCGCGTTGGATCGCCGCATTTTCCGCCGGCAGGCCGAATGCGTCCCAGCCCATCGGGTGCAGTACGTTGTAGCCCAGCATGCGCATCGACCGAGCGATCGCATCACCGATCGTGTAGTTCTTGGCGTGCCCAACGTGGAGATCTCCCGATGGGTACGGCAGCATTTCGAGCACGTAATACTTCTCGCGGTTCGCATCGGGGCGAGCCACGGCGAGCCCGTCGCGCTCCCAACGCTCGCGCCAGCGCTGCTCGATATCCTGGAAATCGTATGCTGCGGCCATCTGCTTAGCATACGCAACCGGGGCAAGCCCTCCCACCGCTGGGGTCGCAGCGCGCTTTCCAACGCGCCGATTGGCGTGAAGGGACGGCATGAAACGTTGGATCGCTCTCCCGGCTCTCGCCCTGATCGTCGCGCTGTTTGCGTTCCGTCCGGCGCCGGCGCCCCTCGCCGTTCCGCCCGCCCGCCCCGCGCGCGCCGGATCGTACGCTCCGAGCGCCGGGCGCGCGCCGCATGTCGGGCGCAGCGCTCCGAGCCTGCTGGTCGATATCGCGGGCCGGGTCGCGCACCCGGGGCTCTACCACCTCCCGGTCGGGGCGCGCGCCGAGGCGGCTGTCACGGCAGCGGGCGGGGCCCTGCCGGGCGCGGACCTCGACCGCGTCGATCTTGCCGCGCTCCTTGCCGATGGCGAAGAGGTGCTCGTGCCGCAGCTCGGGGTACCGGCCCGGCGCCGGAGCACGCTTCGCGTCCCGCGGACTCCGCGGGGAAAGCGCGGGAAGAAGGCTGCCGTACTCGCCGGTGCCCGCGTCGATCTCAACGGCGCCGACGCGAACGCGCTCGCCGCGGTGCCGGGCATCGGCCCCATCGTCGCCGGGAGGATCCTTGCGGTGCGTCGCCGCGACGGCCCCTTCGATTCGCTCGACCAACTCCTCGATGTGGCGGGGATGAGCCCCTCGCGCCTCGATCAAGCGCGCCCCTTCCTTCACGTGTAGTCTGAACTTCGGTTCGCCGGAAAGGTCAGAGGCGGTGGAGCGGGCAAAAACTTGCGGTACGATGGTCGATTGGATGTCGGAGCGCGAGACGCTTCCAGAGCTCATTACGCGCGTGTTGTCGGAGCCGCGCGAACGCGCCGTAGCCGAACGAAGGGGCGAAGGCTGGATCGATTTCTCGAGCACCGAATTACTCGACCGGGCCAAAAATATTGCATGCGCGATTCGCGCCGCCGGTTTGCAAGGCGGCGATCGCGTCGCGCTCATCGGACACAATTCCGTCGATTGGATCGCGACGAGTTTCGGCATTCTAATGAGCGGGTGCATCGTCGTTCCAATCTATCCGACGCAAGCCGGCGATATCACCGCCTACATTCTCAAACACTCCGAAGCGAAGTTGCTGTTCGTCGATACCGAAGCGACGCTGCGCACGCTCGGAGCGGCGATTCCCGTGCTGCCGCGCGCGATCGTCTTTGAATCGAAAGGGCCGTTCGCGCTCGCAGCGTTCGAAAGCGATGGTGCGCGCGAACGCGCCGCCGATTCATCGCTGCCCGAATCCTATTACGCATCGCTGAAGCCCGACGATCTCGCCATACTCATCTATACCAGCGGCACGACGGGCAATCCCAAAGGCGTCATGCTCTCGCACGATAATATCGCCTTCGATGCGAAATCGTCGCTCTATGGCGCCTTTTCGGTCCTGACGCCGCAAGACCGCGTCCTTTCGGTTCTGCCGTTTTCGCACATCTACGAACAGACGATGATGTTCATCTACTTCCTCGCAAAACCGACCTATTTCATCTGCCACGATGCCAACGAGCTCATTCCCGATCTACTGCACGCCCGTCCCAATTATATGACGTGTGTGCCGCGAATTTTCGACCGCGTGCTTGCCGGAATTAACGGAAACGCCCTGCGGGCGGGCGGGCTGCAAGCACGGCTGGTTCCGTGGGCGTTGCGGACCGCTCGACATTGGGCGCGCGCGAAAACGTACGGCGGCTTCAATCCGCTGCTCTCCATCCAATATGCCCTCGCCAAACGGCTGGTTCTCGAAAAAGTGCGCACGCGCCTCGGGCTCGATGCGATGAAGTTTTTCAGCAGCGGAAGTGCGGCGCTGCACGTCGATGTGGCGATGACCTACCTCGGGCTCGGGATGCCGATCATGCAGGGCTACGGGCTCACCGAAACCTCGCCCGTCGTGACCGTCAATTATCCCGAGAAAAATAAATACGGAAGCGTCGGCGCGGTAATACCCGGCGTCGAAGTGAGCATCGCCGCCGACGGCGAGGTGCTGACGCGCGGACGCCACGTGATGCTCGGCTACTATCGGGAGCCCGAGGCGACGCAGGCCGTGCTCTCGGGCGGTTGGTTTCACACCGGCGATATCGGTGAGGTCGATGCCAACGGGTATCTCACGATCACCGATCGCAAGAAAGAAGTCTTCAAGACCGCGACCGGTAAATTCGTCGCGCCCGCGCGCGTCGAGAGCGCGATTAAGCGTTCGATGTTCGTCGCGCAGGCGATGGTTTTCGGCGACGGGCGCCCCTACCCGGGCGCGCTGGTTTGCCCGAACTGGGACAATTTACGCGCCGAGCTCGAACTCCCAGCCGATGTTACCGTCGACGAACTTGCAAAGCGCGACGACGTGAAGGCCTTTTATGCCGCCGAAGTGCGCAAGCGCACCGCCGATCTCGGAAGTTTCGAGCAGATTCGGCGAGCGGTCGTTATTCCGCGGGAGTTTAGCGTCGAATCGGGTGAACTTTCGCCTTCGATGAAGGTGAAACGGCGCGTCGTCGAATCTCGCTATGCCGGGGCAATCGACGAGTTCTATCGAAGCGATCCTAAAATACAGTCGGTTGCATAGCCCGACGCACGAGGTTGTAGGAGGAACATTTTGAGAAGCACTCGCTTGCTTGCGGGCGCCGTCGCGCTCGCAGTTTTGCTTCCGGTCGTCGGCGCTGCCGCACCGACGAAAGCAACGCCGAAAAAGCCGCCCGTGAGCGTTCCGGCCCGGTACCCGGATTCGGTCACCCACGGCAGCGTCGTCGTTCACGGACAGACGATTCACTACACGGCGCGCGCGGGGACGATCACCCTGCACGACCAAGCGAATCGTCCCACGGCGCGCATTTTCTACGTCGCATACACCAAAGATGGCGCGCAACCGACCAACCGCCCGGTAACATTTTTTTACAACGGCGGGCCCGGGAGCTCGACGATGTGGCTGCACATGGGTTCGTTCGGCCCGGTGCGCGTGATTTCGGGAAGCGGAACGCTCACCGGTCCGCCGCCCTATCGCATCGTTCCCAACGGGTACACGTTGCTCGATAAAACCGACGAAGTGTTCATCGACATGCCCGATAGCGGTTTCGGCCGCATCATCGGTGCTGGAAAGCCGAAGATGTTTTTCGGCGTCGATCAGGACGCGAGCGCGTTCGCCCAGTTCGTACAGAACTATATTAGCAAGTTCGGCCGTTGGAACTCGCCGAAATATTTGTTCGGTGAGAGTTACGGCACCACGCGCGACGCCGCTCTCGCCGCCGACCTCCAGGAGGACGGCGTTGGGCTCAACGGCGTCGTCTTTCAATCTTCGATTTTGAATTTCAATCTCGATTGGAGCGTGAACTTCGGCTACGTTCCCGCTGCCGTCGGCGGCGGCGACTGGGGCTTCGTTCTCTATCTTCCCACCGAAGCCGCGACGGCGTGGTATCACCGTGCGGTGCCGAATCGCCCCGCGCACCTTCGCCCCTTCCTCGCGCGGGTCCAGCGCTTCGCGATGGGGCCGTATCTCACCGCGCTCGCGCAAGGCGACGCTCTTCCGCAATCGCAGCGGATGGCGATAGCGAATAAATTGCACGAATATACCGGGCTCTCGCTGCAGTATATTCTCAACGCGAATCTCCGCATTCCGTATAGTCGATTTGAAAACGAACTGCTGCGAAATAGCGGCAAGATCGTCGGCCGGCTCGATTCGCGCTACGAAACGACGACGATCGATGGGAACCAGGCCTCGGCGCCGTGGGACCCGACCGATGCGGCGATCGACGACCCGTTCACCGCGGCCGTCAACCAATATCTGCGCGAGACGCTGAAATACAATCCTCCGATTCCTTATCGGAGCAGCGTCTATAACATCATCGCCCAAAACGGTGGTTGGGATTGGAAGCACCACGGTATGCAGCCGACGAACGTCGCGCCGGATATCGCGGCGACGATGACCAACGAGCCGAGCATGAAGGTGTTCGTTGCGATGGGCTACTACGACTTCGCAACGCCATACGAAGCGGCGCTCTACACGTTCGAACACCTCGGCATTCCGCCGTCGCTACAGCGGAATATCACCTATCGTTACTACCGCGTCGGGCACATGATCTACCTCAACCCGCAGTCGCTGGCCAACTACCAGCGCGATCTCGACGCTTGGTATAGCGCTCCGTAAACACCCCCGCACCGCTCGCTCGGCGCCGTCGCGCCGAGCGAGCATTCTTGTCATGCCGAGTAGCCGCTCTTGTCACGCCGAGTAGCCGCTGTTGTCACGCCGAGTAGGCTGCGTAGCAGCCGTATCGAGGCGCGCTCGCGTTCTTGCGCGACCGTGCGACTGCGGCGCACCGCTCCGAGCTAGACGCTCGCGGCTCGGACAAGCAATGTCAGGGTCCTCGCCGCTCGCTTAATCGCTCGTCGGGTGCGCCGACATCGCCCGCTCGCGCGTCGTCGTTCGAGTGGTTCGCGCGAACGTATCACGCCGAGTAGCGCGCCGCCCTTGACACGCCGAGTAGGCTGCGAAGCAGCCGTATCGAGGCGGCGTGTGCGATCCCTCGATACGCCGCTTGCAGCGGCTACTCGGGATGACAGAGTTCCCTCGATACGCCCTCTGCGAGGGCTACTCGGGATGACAGAGTTCCCTCGATACGCCCTCTGCGAGGGCTACTCGGGATGACAGAGTTCCCTCGATACGCCGCCTTCGGGCGGCTACTCGGGATGACAGAGTTCCCTCGATACGCCGCTTGCAGCGGCTACTCGGGATGACAGAGTTCCCTCGATACGCCGCTTGCAGCGGCTACTCGGGATGACAGAGGCAGTTAGTGCGCGTGCTCGAGCGAGGCGAGCTTTGCGAGCGTCTTCGCAAGTATCGCGTCGAGTTTGCGTTTCGCGCTCTGCATCGTTTCGGTGATCCCGGGATTCGTCGCGTTGCGCGGGGCCGCCGCGAACGTTCCTTGCCCGGACTCCACCGCCGAGACGAGCGCCCCATACGAATTCGCGAGGAAGCCGAGGCTCGAAAAGTCGAGCGACGCCTTGCCGATCGAATCGTCGGGGCTCGATGTCGGCGGTACGCCGATGACCTGCGTCAGCAACTCGTGCTTGCGCGCGGCATCGAGTGTTCCGCCGTCGAAGAGGCGCTGCGCTGCGTACTGCGCGACGCGGATGCGATGGATCGTCGCCTCGAGCGCCTGTGCGAACGCAAACTGCGCCCGCATTTCGGCGGCACTCGTATGCGTGCGCGGGTCGCGGAGCAGCGTCGCGTTGCGCGCGTACGTTTTTCCATCGACCTTCAGGACCACGCGGTAGGTGCCCGGCGGTACCAACGCTCCACCGGGGCTTCCCGCCCGGAGATCCCACGCGAACCGGTGGGTTCCCAACGAGATTCCCGGAAGCGGCATCGCGCGCAGCCAGTACGCCGGAATATCCACCTTCTGCGGATTCGGCGCGCTCACGTGCTGGCTCGAACTCCAGCGCCGTAACACCGTTCCGCGAGCGTCGCGAATCTCGATAACGACGGGCGTGCTCGGCGTTTTTCCGATCGCGTAGTCGATCTGCATGCCGTAGGTGGGATTGTCGAGTTGCGCTTCGTCGTACGGAATCGGCGTCTCTTCGTCGTTATAGGGTTTCAGCCGATAGCTCGGCGCCGGAGCGTAGAGATACGCCGGGGCTTGGAGGCTCGCTTCGGAGATCTCGCGGAGGCGCGCGACGTCGTCCATTACGTAAACCCCGCGGCCGTGGGTGGCGATGATGATGTCGCCGTGCTTGACGACGATATCGCGAACCGACGTCACCGGCAGATTGCGCTGGAACGATTCCCAGCGATTGCCGTTATCGAACGAGATAAACATTCCGCGCTCGGTTCCTGCATAGAGCAGACCTGCCCGGTGCGGATCCTCGCGAACGACGTTCACGAAATCGTGCGGCGGAATGCCGTCGGTAATGCGCGTCCAGGTTTTCCCGCCGTCGGACGTGCGATAGATGTACGGCGTGAGATCGTCGAGGCGGTGGCGATCCACCGCGATATAGGCGACCTGCGGGTTGAAGTGCGACGCGGAGATGATGCCGACTTTGCTCCACGGCGTGAGCGCCTTTGGCGTCACGTTGCGCCAATGCTTGCACCCGTCGGTCGTTATCCAGACCTGCCCGTCGTCGGTGCCCGCCCAAACGACGTTCGCGCGAATCGGCGAAGGAGCGATCGCATAGACGACGCCGCGGCGCTTCAGCCCGATGTTATCGGCGAGCGTCGCCGGATCGAGATTTGCGGGATGGTCGTCGCCGTGCGCGCGCGTGAGATCGGGGCTCACGATCTTCCAACTGTAGCCGAAATTGCGCGTGCGGAAGATGCGCTGCGTACCGAAATAGAGCGTCCGGTGATCGACGCTGGAGAGCGCGAGCGGAAGCGTCCAGGTATAGCGCCAGAAATGGTGCGGGTGCGCCGCTTCGGGATCGACGTTCTGCTCCCAACCCGTCGTCGTATCTTCGATCGTCGGCGGTGCCAGGACGCTCGGGGCGGCGGCGATGACGCGGCCGATTTTGCGCGGATCGGGAATGAGCCAACCGCTCTCGCTGCCCGCATCGACCGGCTGCCAATCGCGCATCGTCAGATGCGTGTACTTGCTGCGGCTCAATAACGAGAAGGCGCCGGAATCTTGTTGCGATCCATAGATGTGATACGGAAACGCGTTGTCGACGCTGATATGGTAGACCTGCGCCGTCGGTTGGTTGTACCACGAACTCCACGTTTTCGCGTTGTCGACGGTGACCACGACGCCTTGGTCCCCACCGAGCACCATGTGTGTCGGATCCTGCGGATAGATCCAGAGTTGGTGGTAGTCGTCGCCGCCGGGCTGCCCTTTAATGGCGACGAAGGTCTTGCCGCCGTCGGTCGAGCGATAGGTCGAGGTATCCATCGTGTAGAGCGTATCGGGATTTTTTGGATCGACAGCGAGTTCGCCGAAGTACCATCCGCGTTTCCAAATTCGAATATCGCCGTCGGTCTTGAACCAGTGCGCGCCGCCGTCGTTGGAACGATACATACCGCCGTGCGCACGGTCGCTGTCGATGCGCGCGTAGACGATCTGCGGATCGCTCGGTGCGACCGCGACGCCGATGCGCCCGACGTAGCTGGGAATTCCGTCGCGCAACTCCGTCCAATGCGCACCGCCGTCGGTGCTCTTATAGAGCCCCGAACCGGGGCCGTTACTCGGCGGATAGACGTTCCACGGCGGGCGCCGCGTCTGCCAGAGTGCGGCGTAGAGAACCTGAGGGTTCTGCGGATCCATCGAGAGCGAGATCGCCCCGGTATTCGCGTTCTTGTAGAGCACCTTGCTCCACGTTTTTCCGCCGTCGATGCTTTTGAACACGCCGCGCTCGGTATTCGGGCCGTACGCGTGCCCGAGTGCCGCTACGTAAACGATCCGTGCATTCTGTGGATCGACCGCGATCGCCGCGATCTGGCGCGTGTCGCGCAGGCCGATATGCGTCCACGTCTTTCCGCCGTCGTGCGAGACGTACATACCGTTGCCGTATCCGATGTCGCTGCGCATATCGGGTTCGCCGGTGCCGACGTAGATCGTGCGCACGTCGCTCGGCGCCACCGCGATCGCACCGATCGATCCGATATTCTCGCCGTCGAAGATCGGCGTCCACGTGCGCCCGGCGTTCTCGGTCTCCCAGACGCCGCCGTCGACGGCGCCGAAATAATAATGGTTCGGCTGCCCCGGCACGCCCGTAACGGCGACGGCTCGGCCGCCGCGTAGCGGGCCGACCTCACGCCAAGAGAGCCCGCCGAATGCGGACTGAGGAACCGAGGTGAGCATCTGCCCGGCGGCGCTCGCCGGGAGCGGGAGGGAGGGCGCGAAGAGCGCCAGCGCAAGCGCGCAAAGTATGAAACGTCGCATAGGGGGCGCATTCTGCGTGCGCGTCTGCGCCCCCCCGAGCGTTTACCAGCCTCCGGAGTCGCCGCCTCCGCCCATG
This sequence comes from bacterium, assembly GCA_021781095.1. Next base: position 4,851 of record JAJXXM010000018.1, on the reverse strand, counting down.
TCGCCGCCGCCGAAGCCGCCGCCGCCCATATCGCCGAAGCCGCCTCCGCCGAAATCGCCGCCGCTCGCGCCGCCCATATCGGCCTGGCCGGCATCGCCGCCCCAGCCGCCGGCATCGGGGGTGCCCATCTGCGAGGCATCGGCGACGTTCGGGCCGCCCATCATGCCGCCGCCGCCCATCATGCCGCCGCCGCCGAAGAGCTGGTTGCCCAACCATGCGCCGCCGAGGCCACCGAGGAGGCCGCTAAAGAAGCCGCCGCCCATCATGCCGCCGCCGCCGTAGCCCATCGGCGCGCCGCCGGTCGGGGGAACGGGGCCCATCGGCGGGCCGCCCATTGGGCCGCCCATTGGGCCGTAGGGCGGGCGCTGCGCCGAGGCGCGCACGATCGAGCGGACGACGAGAAAACCGACGATAAAAACGATCAACCAAAACACGACGTTCGGTCCTTTCCGGTGCTGCACCGGTGATGCGAGACCCGCGGCGGGGATCGTAGCGGGTGCGCCGTAGGAGCGCACCGGAGCGTTGGCATTCTGCAACGAGCCGAGATGCGAACGATAGATTCCGACGAGGCTCCCTGCAGCGTCGGTGATGCCGCCGTTAAAATCGGCGGCTTTAAATTGCGCCTCCATCGCTTGCCGGATCGGCGCGATAATCGAAGGCGTGAACCATCCCGCGCGGACGCCGGCGGCGTCGGGCACGATGATATCTTTATGCTCGGCCATCGCCACGAAAATCATCACGCCGTTGACGCCGTACTGCGAAAACGCCTGTTGCGCCGCGGCGTGGAGCCCGGTGCCCCCTAACGACGGCACCGTCACCACGACGACCTGTTTGCCGGTCTGCGCGTTGAAGGCGCTCAAGGAACTATCGAGTTGCGCGACGGTCGAGGGCGAGAGCATATTCGCGCCGTCGTGCACGAAATTCGCCGCTCGCGCGGCGACGGGTAGCGCGAGCGCTCCGACTGCGACGAGCGTTGCGGAAAGGCGAGCCCAGCGGCTGCGAACGTTCATGGGATGACTACTTCCTCCGCGTGGTAGTACCGCGGGGCGGGGCGAGTGTTTCGAACTTACTGCGCGCCGCTGCCGAGATGCACGCTCATGGCGAGCACGCCGCCGGCGACCGTAAAGATGAAGACGCCGAGAAAGATCCAGACGCCGAAGCGCAGCCAACGCGAAAAACGCTGGCGCTCGGCTTTGGTTTTGTGGACGACGCGGGCCCGCGTACTCATGCTTGCTCCTCTCGGCTGGTCGGTAAGGGCTCTCCCCAGAGCCGCTCCAGATTGTAGAACGTCCGTTGCTCCGGCGTAAAGATATGAACGATCACCGCACCGAGATCCAAGAGGATCCAGCTGCCTTCGGCGTAGCCTTCGACGCGCGCGACCCGCCCGCCGGCGGCTTCGACCGCCTCGACGATCGCATCGGCGATCGCTCGCGTCTGGATCTTCGAACGCCCGGTGACCAGCGCGAAGTAGTCGGCGAGGATCGTTTTCGAACCGACCTCGAGCGCCTCGAACTCCTCGCCCTTTTTCTCTTCCGCGGCCGCGCGGACGATATCAATGAGTGCTGACAGTGGAACCCTTCCCTTTCAATCGTGAGAACGTATCCCATGCGGCTTTCGTCCTCGTGGCGATCTCGTACCCGCGGCTGCGCGCGTAGGCGATCGTGCTCTCAAGCGTAGCATACATCGCCGCATCGAGGTCCTGCAGGGCGAGCTCCCAGAGCTGGGCCCGCTCCGGATAGCTGCGCTGCGGTTCGAGCGCATCGGCGAGAAAGAGCGCCCGGGCGAGCGGCGACATCTCGGCGGCGCCGAGTGTGTGGGCGGCGATCGCTTCGGCGATCTCGGCGTCCTCTACCCCAAAGCGTTCGCGGGCGAGCGACGCGCTCAACGGCGCGTGCAGCACGATCGGGTGGCGTCGTTCAAAATCGTCGATCGGGTACCCGCGGCGCTCGGCCTCTTCGAGCAAACGCTGCGCGGGCCACAATCGCGCGAGATCGTGCAGCAAGCCCGCCGTGCGCGCGCGTGCGGCGTCGATACCGTGATGCATCGCGATCGTCTCCGCGCAACGTGCGACGCGAATGCTGTGCTCCGCGCGGTGTCGTTGCCCGACCGTCGCGCGCATCTCGCGCGCCATGCGGGTGTACCGATTCACGAAAGTTTCGCGCGCAAGGCATCCAAGCGCGCGCGATAGAGCTCGCCTTGGAGGTTGCCGGCCCACATGACGAGCGCGCTTTCGTTATTATCGCTGTAGTAAGCTTTGCGCGTGGTAACGGTGGTAAAACCGTATTTTTGGTAGAGTCGCTGCGCCGAAAGATTGCTCTCGCGAACCTCCAACGTCATCCACGCCGCGCCGAGTTCGATCGCCGTAGCGAGCAGATGCGCGAGCATGCGCTCGCCGTACCGGCATCCGCGCAATTCCGGATCGACGGCGATGGTCGTCACGTGCGAATCTTCGAGGATCACCCAGATGCCGCCGTACGCGACGATGCGCGAACCGATGCGGCCGACGAAATAATGCGCGAGTTTATTCGAACGTAATTCGTTGGCGAATGCGTCGTGCGGCCACTGCGTGGTAAACGAGAGCAACTCGATGCGCGTGACCGCATTGATATCCTCGAATCGCATCGCTTCGATGGTCAGCGGTTCGGGCGCGGAGGCGTGGGCGGGATCGAGATCGAGTTTCACGTGCGCGTCGGAACCTTCGCGGCGGGCGCTTCGCCGTAATCGGCGACGAGCGCGTGCGGCGAGGCAGCCGCAGGCATGGCGCGTGCGAGCCGCGCGAGGGCGAGAACGGGCGAGGGAACCGGCGGAAACGAGAACACGGGCTGCCCGCGTTCGGCGAGAATGCGCGCGGCGCCCGCCGTCGCCCCAGCGAGGGCGAGCGGCTCGGCGAGCGGTTGCGGCAGAATCTCGGCGAGCGCCGCGCCGGTCTCGCCCGAGGCACGCCGCTCCCCATCGCCGGTACGCAGCCGCAGGGAGACGATCCCGGGGCGCCCTTCCACGATGCAGAGGCGAGGGAGCTCCCGCGCACCCGCTTCAAGTGTCTCGAACGACGAGAGGCCCAGCAGCGGAAGCCCCCAGGCGAACGCGAGGGCCTTCGCATAGCTCAGCGCGACGCGGAGCCCGGTGAAGCCGCCCGGGCCAAGTCCGACCGCGATCCGGTCGAGTTCGTCGGGCGAGATGCCGCTCTCGTCGAACGTCGCCGCGATCGCGGCGAGCCCGGCTTCGAGCGCTTGGTTGCTCTCCACGCGACGATGGGCGAGCACCAGGTCCTCGTCGAGCAGCGCGCATTCGAAGGCCCCGAGCGCGCCTTCGATCGCAAGCAGCTTCACCTCGGCACCTCGATGGTGAGGGTGCGCGGTTCCTCGCCGGCTCCGGCGATTGCGACGCGATAGCGGCGGTTCGGCAGCAGCGGGGCGAGCCGTTCGGGCCACTCCACCAGCACGACGGCATCGCCGCCGAAGGCTTCCTCGAGCCCGCTCTCGGCGAGCTCGGCGGGCGATTCGATGCGGTAGCCGTCGAGGTGCTCGACCGGCGTGCGCCCCGGCCGTTCGTACCGATGGCGAAGGGTAAACGTGGGGCTCGATACCTCGTCGTGCCCCTGAATCGCGCGAACGAGCGCGCGCGCGAAGCGCGTTTTCCCGGCGCCGAGCGGCCCTTCGAGCGCGACGACGTCGCCGGGGCGCAGACGCCGCGCGAATTCCGCTGCGAACGCGTCGAACGCAGCGATATCTCGGCAAGTCTCCTGGAAGGTGGCGTCGAAGGCGCTCGCGGTGAACTTCACTATTCCGGCGTTCTTCGCCAACGAGGGGTGGGCGTCCTGAACGAGGCGTTCGAGGAAGCGCTTCGGCAGCGATACGAGGGGGCTCTGAGAACGCTCGACGCGGATTTTCAGCGTGCTTCGGAGGCTCTGCACGCCGATCTCGCCGCCATCGAGGCGCGCTCGTTGCCTGCCGCTCCCGAACTCCCGGAGGCCGAGGAGCTCGCATCGCCGCCGGCGGGGCGAGATGCGCCGTATCCGCCCGATGACGGCGGTTCGCGCGTGAACTTCGACGAGGACGAACCTGCCTCGGTCGTGCAGTTCGACGAACTTCCAACCTGGGAAGAAGGCACGTAAACCGCGAAGCAGTCGGGATTGTGTCGGTGGCGTTTTTGGCGTCACCTTAGCATCCGCACGCCGGAGTCAACCGTAAGCCTTGAGTAACGATCACATACAAACGGTCAACGTCGAAGACGAGATGAAGGAGAGCTATCTCTCCTACGCGATGTCGGTTATTGCCTCGCGGGCATTGCCCGACGTCCGCGACGGCCTGAAACCCGTGCAGCGCCGCATTCTCTACGCCATGCGCGAGATGGGCTTCGACCCGTCCAAGCAACATCGCAAATGCGCCGGTATCATCGGCGAAGTGCTGAAGAGCTACCATCCGCACGGCGATCAATCGGTCTACGACGCGTTGGTACGTCTCGCACAAGATTTCACGCTGCGCTACCCGTTGGTCGACGGCCACGGAAACTTCGGTTCGATCGATCCCGATTCTCCGGCCGCATATCGTTACACCGAGGCGCGTCTCGCGCGGCTCGCGCTCGACCTGCTCGCCGATATCGATAAAGAGACGGTTCCGTTCACGCCCAATTTCGACAATCAGAGCACCGAACCGGCGGTGCTGCCCGGGCGCCTTCCGCAGTTGCTCGTCAACGGCTGCAGCGGTATCGCCGTCGGCATGGCGACCAACGTGCCCCCGCACAATCTCGGTGAGATCGCCGATGCCGTCGTCGCAATTCTCGATAACGAGAACGTCACCGACGACGATCTCTGCGATATCGTCAAAGGCCCCGATTTTCCGACCGGCGGCA
>JAJXXM010000201.1 GCA_021781095.1 bacterium | reverse complement strand
TGAATCGGCGCGACGCCTTTATCACGCGCGGGCTCTATCCCGGAATCGCCCTGCCCTGCACGCCGGGCTCCGACGGCTGCGGGGTGGTCGATGCGCTCGGCGCCGGCGTCGAAGGCCCGCGCGTCGGCACGGAGGTCGTGATCGATCCGATGCTCGATTGGGGGCCCGACCGTCGCATTTGGGCCGAAGGGAGCGGGATTCTCGGCATGCCGCATCCCGGAACGCTCGCGCAATTCGTCTGCGTGCCTGCCGGGAACGTTCATGCCAAGCCCGCGCACCTCGATATCGCGCACGCCGCGGCGCTTCCGCTCGCCGGGCTCACCGCCTATCGCGCGTTGATAACGCGCGCCGGGTTGCGCGCCGGCGAGACCGTCTTGATTCCGGGCATCGGCAGCGGCGTCCAAAGTTTCGCCTTGTTGCTTGCGAAAGCCGTCGGCGCGCGCGCCGTCGTCACGTCGAGCAGCGACGAGAAACTCGCGCGCGCACGAGCGCTCGGCGCCGATGTGACGGTGAACTACACCAGCGATCCGCAATGGTTTAAAACGCTAAAGAACGGAGAGGCCATCGACGTTGCGATCGACGGCTCGGGGGGCGAGACGTTCGCTCGCGTCCTCGATCTCGTCCGTCCGGGCGGACGCGTCGCGATCTATGGGGGCACGGGAGGCGACGCGAAAATTCGCCCGTTCTCGATCTTTTGGAAGCAACTCGACGTGCTGGGATCGTCGATGGGAAGTCCCGAGGATTTCCGCGATCTTCTCGCGCTCGTCTCCGAAAAGCGTATCGAACCGATCGTCGGCGCGCTCTATCCGCTCGCGCAGGTCGTTGCGGCGGTCGAGCGGTTGGAATCGGGGGCGAATTTCGGAAAGGTCGTCGTTACGCTGGAGTGAGCGAATACTCGTAGATCGTATCGAGCCGTAATTGCGCGCCGAGTTCGGCTTCCACCAACGGTGCGTGTTCGGCACCGACGACGTTGACCCAATCGGGATTCAGCATCGCGTGTTCGCGCTCGGTCATCGGCCGTTCGATCCGTCGCGCGCGCACGCGATGCTCCCCTTCGAGTGCGAGGAGATAGGCGAGCATCTGCCGCGCCGCCGCCGCCCAGAGGCGCATATCAGCGTCGCGATAGATGCGTTCGACGAGATCGGGAATCGTTTGCGGCGCGAGCGCGAGTGCCGCGAGCAATTCGGCCTCGCGTCGATTGCGGTGCTCGATATATTCTTCGATCTTCGCACGCGGAGCGGTAACGATCGGCCCGTGTCCGCAGCAGATCGCTCGCGCGTCGCCGAATTCATCGAGGAGCCGCCGTAAGGTCGCCTGATACGGGCGCATCGCCCCGCCCGGAGGAGCGATGACGACGGTGCCGGTGCCGAGTATGGTGTCGCCGGTGAAGAGTGTCGCGCTCTCCCGTTCGTAAAAGACGAGATGTTCGAGCGTATGTCCCGGCGCGTCGATCGCGACCAGGTCGATATCGCCGACGCGAAGTTCGGCGTCGTCCTCCAGCACGTCGTCGTGCGGCGCCGCCGAAAACCGATGCGCCAACGTACGCGCGCCGGTCGCCGCTGCGAGCAACGGTGCGGCGGGGGCGTGGTCGGGATGGCCGTGCGTGAGCAGGATGAAGCGCAGCCGCAGATCGTTCTCGCGCAGGTACGCGACGATACGATCGACGTGCGCCGGCATCGCGGGGCCGGGATCGATGCAGAGCGCCTCGCCGTCGCGCGATGCCAGCAGCCACGTATTGGTACCGTCGAGCGTCATCGCCGAGGGATTGGGAGCGCGCAGTAGCGCGACGCGCTCTACCACACGTTTTCGAGCGTCGGGGGCATGACGAATCCGCGGTCGGGATGCATCGTCGGTTGGATCGTCACGATAGGTTTCGTGAGCGCGAGGCGCATCGCGATCGAGTTATCTTCGCAGTCGAGCAAGCGTTCGAGATGTTTGATCGTCGGATAGACGAGCGTGAGCTTTCCGCGGCGGTGCTCCTCGAGCGCCTCGCGGGCCGAAATCCAGCGCCCGTCATGCGTCTCGCTGCGATCGGCGCTCGCATCTTGCTTCGGCGGTGCGATCGCCATGAAGAAGTAGGTGTCGTAGCGCCGCGGCTCGGCGGGCGGGGTCACCCAATGCGAGAAGAGCGCGAGCGCGCTCCCCGACGCAACGAGATCGCCTTTCTCGAGAATATCGAGGAAGCTCGCGCTTCCCGAACGGAGAGCGGCGCGCCACTCCTCGCGTTGTTGCGCGCTCGGCGGCGTCGCTGCATCGTCTCGCGGATAGGCCATAAGGATGCCCGCTTCTTCGAAGAGTTCGCGCAATGCCGCAGCGACGATCGAAGCGCGTTCCAGCGGGCCGGGATGGTCGACGTCGGTCGGCAGCAGCTCGCTGCGCGTCTCGCGAAAGAGCGCGCCGGTTTCGCGCGCGGCGCTACCGTCGATGCGTGCGTGCAGGGCCGGAAGCGTATCGGCGAGATCGACCATACCGCCGGGAAACACGTAGGCGTCGGGTGCGAATGCGCTTTTTGTGGTGCGTCGCACGAGGAACAACTGCGGCTCGCCTTCGATGTCGCGTAAGAGCATCACCGTGGCGGCTCGGGGAATTTTGCTCATCGCAGGCTTCCTTTTCTGCCGTAGCGCATCCGTCCTATGCCCGGTTCAAAGGAGGAAGAACGATGATCGTAGCGGTGGGAAGCGACGAACGGCACGAAACGGCCGTTGCCGCATGCGAGGAACTTCGGCGGCGCGGCTACGACGTGCGTCGTTTCGGCGCGCTCGACGAGGGAGCGGCGGCGTGCTGGCCCGCGGTCGGACGAGCGGTCGGTGAGGCGGTTGCATCGGGAAGCTGTGCGACCGGGGTCGTGTTTTGCTGGACCGGAACCGGGGTGAGCATCGCCGCGAACAAGGTCCGTGGCGTGCGGGCCGCGCTCTGCGGAGATGCCGCGACCGCCGCCGGTGCGCGGCGCTGGAACGATGCGAACGTCCTCTGCGCGAGCCTCCGTTCGGCAAGTTTCGCGGTTCTCGGCGAGATGTTCGATGCATGGTTCGCAACGGTGGCGAGCGAGAAAGCCGAGGATCGCGAGGCGATTGCGGATTTGGAGTGACCCCCATCCAAGCGGTTCGATCGCTCGTTAGGGTGGTCGTACGGCGAGATGCAGTCTCGCCCTTAGCCCCGCGAAAGGATGAAATTGTACCAATGAAGCTCCAACGTACCATCGCGGCGATCGCCATGAGCGTCGCCACCCTCACCGGCATCGCATCGGCGAGCAGCATGAGCGGCGACATGATGTCGCACGGCGCATTGCTCCCGCACGTCACGATGTCTCCCTCTCGTTTTTCGGGACCCGGCGTCTACACCGGTGCCCCCGCGCTCCCCGTCACCCTCTCGATGATCGTCGCCGGCGGCGGCCCCGCGCACTTCAACTCGTTGACGCTGGTGAAGCGTCTCGCCGGTGCGAAAACCGGAGCCGAAGTGGCCTCGCTGAACAAAAAGTTCGGCGCGGCAAAGGTCGGCACGTTCCTCAAAGTCTTTAACTTCGTCGTCGCCGATTCGCTGAAAATCGTTACCGCGAAGCACATCGCACTTCCGAAAACCCCGAGCCCCAACCCCAACGACGGGAAGGCGCTCGCCGGAGCGCTCTGGGCTGCCGGACAGACGGGACGCGGCTTCAACGTCGAAGTGCTTCTCGATCGCGCCGTCTCTCACCCGATTCACGTGCAAGTGATGAAGGATATCGATGCCAAGTTCGGGATCGCCGCCGATGCGGATTATCACGCCGTGCTGACGCAGGCGATGCACGATCTCGCAGCGGTCTACCACTTCAATGCGATGGGCCGTTCCGCGTCAATGTAATCTCGGCCGCGTTCGCTTGCGAACGTGAGAATACGATGAGAACGCCCGCTCCCCGCGGGCGTTCTCATAGCGTTCTAAAGATTCACGCGTCCTTTACCGTTAGAGTTCATCTCGTAGTCACATTTCTGTCGAACGAATCGAGGAGAACATCATGCGGAATCAAGTACTTTTCGCAACCCTGGCGGCCCTCGTGCTCGCCGGTTGCGGCGGCGGCGCCGCCGGGACGGGATCGGCGCTCCCCGGAGGCTCGTCGGGCGCGGGGGCCTCGACGCCGCAGAGCGCGCAGGTGCAGTCGGAGGATTCGATCGCCTCGGCGAACGCGCTCGGCTCGCCCGTGAAGGCGCTCAACAATGTTGAGAGCGGTGCCGGAAGCCCGCTCGCGACGGTCGGGCACGGCGCGCTCGCCGTTACCAACGGCCAGTGCAGCAACGGCGTCGAATATTTCGTCCCCGATAAGAACGGCGATGCGAACTCCTCGGAGCGTATCGTGTTTTACGATCAGGCATGCACCCAAATCGCGCGCGACACCGTGCGCAAATACACCATCCTCGGCACCAACGCGGAAAGTATCGCACGCACCGTTACGCAATATCCGCAGGGAAATACGACGCCGACCTCCGTTCGCACCGATAACGTGACGGTTTCGAACGCCACCTTCGGCAACAACGGCTTCCCGATCGTGGCCGACGGGTTCGACCGCATCTCGAACAGCACGCTCAATCTCACCGGCGTGAAGAGCATCGAATCGAGCGCCGAGTACAGCATCGCTGCGGCAAATGCCGGAGTGAGCACCTATTGCGGCGACAGCGCGGGCTTTAACGCCACGGGAATCTCGTCGTTGAACGAAACCTTCGGTTGGGCGGGCGGCAACCTTCCAGGCGGCACGCGCACGGTCAATAGCGACGGATCGGTGACCTACAGCGCCACCCAATCCGGAACGAGTTACGTCGGTGGAATCGGGGCGCTCAACATCGCCACCGGTACCCAGAATACCGCTTGTCCCATCTCGACCCCGGATTTCACGCTCACCGGCGGCACGAGCAAAGGCAACTATTCGATTCCGATCACGGCGACCTATAAGGCGGGGCTTCTCGAGAATCTCAGCGTCACCAACGCGCAGCTCGTCGACGGCGATACGCTCAACGTGACGACCAACACCTCGCAACCGCCGACCAGCAGCAACTTCATCAGCGGCGTGTTGACCAATAGCTCAGGGACGCAAGTCTCCACCTTCGCCGTCGATGCCTTCGGCGATGGTACGCTCACCGTCACGCAGAGCGGCGCGCAGTACGTGATGAATAACTGGCACGTCATCAAATAGGCGTGCCGAGTGCCGGCGGCGGCTACTCGGTGACGATGCGACGGCCGCGCAAAAGCACGGTGCGATCCGCGACCCCGACGAGTGCGGGGTCGTGGGTCGCAGCAAGCGTTGGGATCCCGGCATTACGGAGCGCCGGGAGGGCGCTGGCGATAAACGCTTCCCTCGCGCTGGTATCGAGCGCGGAGGTCGGCTCGTCGAAGAGCACGAGTTCCGGGCTGCGCGCGAACGCTCGCGCGATGGCGATGCGTTGACGCTCGCCTCCGGAGAGCTGATGCGGAAAGCGATGTGCAAGCGCCTCGATCTCGAAGCGCGCGAGGAGCTCGAACGCCCGCTCGCGCCGACGGGTGCGCTCCTCGAGAGCAAATGCGACGTTCTCCCAGGCGCGCAAGTGTGGAAAGAGCAGATGTTCCTGCGGAAGATAGGCGATCGGGCGCCGTTGCGGCGGCAGGCCGCCGAACGGCGTCCCCTCGGCGTCGACGAGTCCGGCGAGCGCTCGTAAAATCGTGCTCTTTCCTTCGCCGTTTCCGCCGAGCAGTACGGTGATGCCGGTGACTTCGAACGCGACCTCGAGCGCGATCGGTTCGTAGATGCGATAGGCGACGCGAACGGCGTTCACGCGATACTCCGCCGCTGCGCGCGTAATCCGAGCCAGAGCGGCAACGGAAGAGCGACGAGATAGAAGACCCACAGCAGCGGAAAAACCGCGCCGAGCCCAACGTCTTGGAGATTCACCCAGAGGCGCACGGGAATGCCCATCGGAAAATACGCAACGATCAGACAGATGCCGAATTCACCGAGCGCGCGCACCCACGCGATGGCGAGTGCGGCGCCTAACCCGACGCGCGCAAGCGGGAGCGTGACGGTAAAAAAGATCGCCGGTTGCGATTTGCCCAACGTGCGTGCGAGCGCTTCGTATTCCGGCGAGACGCCTTCGAATGCGGCGCGCGCGAGAACGACGAAGAACGGGAGCGCGCCGTAGGTTAGTGCGAGAACGAAGGCGGGTGCCGAATTCGTCAGCAAGAGCCCGAGCCGCGCGAGCGGCGCGCCGGCGGCGCCGTACGGACCGTAGAGCGTTTCGAGAACGATACCCAACGCCAGGGGCGGCGAGAGCAGCGGCAATAGGACGATCGCGTCGGCGATCCACCGCGCCGGGAACTGCGTGCGCGCGAGCCACCATGCGAAGGGCGTTCCCAGTGCGATAACGAGCAGCATCGCGCACGCGCCGTAGCCGATGGAGACGCCGATCGCCGACCAATCGCCGGGGTCGAGGGAAAAATGCGTCCACGGAGTTGCGAAAACTAACGCGATAAACGGCGCGACGAGGAAGAGCAGCGCGGGAATGGCGAGCAGCCACCGCTCGTTCGGCCGACGACGTTTCACAAAAGCGGCGGGCCCAACGGGGGCTGGTAGCCGAACGCGTGGAGAATGCTCTGCCCGCGCTGCGAGCGTGCGTAGGCGATAAATGCGCGCGCGGCGTTCGGATTCGTCGCATTTTTTAAGACCGCGGCGTAAAACACCAGCGGCTCGGGGTGTAACGTCTCGCTTTTACCGCGACGAACGAGGCGAATCGTCGCGCGTTCGTATCGGCGCGCGTACGCGGGATCGCCGAGATCGATCTGCGGGGGCAGGGCGATAAACGGCAGGTGCAGCGAACGCACCGCACTTTCATATCCCGACGACGCATCGATCTCGCCGCTCTCAAGTCGGCTTAATAGCGAGGCTTCGGTGAAGATCTGTGCGGGGTTCCGATCGGCTCCGAGGATTCGTTGCGAAAGATCGGCGCGGTGATAATACCCTTGCGCGAGCTGCATGGTAAAGAGGATGCTCTGCCCCTGCGGATCGGTCGCCGGGTCGGTGCGGCCGAAGCGCAAGCCCGGTGTTTCGAGCACGCGCCACCACGGCGTCGCGCCCGTCGCGGCGCTGCGGAGCTGCGCGGCGAAACGGCTCTTCGGGCTGTACGCGATGACCATCTGCGTGCGTGCGATGGGAACGGCGCGTGCGACGAGACCCGCGCGCTGCAGCACGCGGATCGGGCCCGGCGTAATCGAGATGAAGAGATCGGCCTGCAGGCGCCCCGCCGCGATCAGGCGCGCCAAACCATAGGCGCCGCCGCCGATGCCTTGATATCCGACATTCGCGTGCTCGGCGAACCGCGGCCCCAAGGCGCGGTCCATCACGGCCCCCATCGAACCGGCATAGGCGATGCGCAGCGCTCGCTCGGAGGCCGACGCATGAAGCGGGAGAAGGCTCGCGCACGCGAACGCGACGAGGAAAGTACGCACGGTTTTCATGCGTTCTCGGTTATCCGTGCGGGCGCGCGAACCATGCGTCGAGCGGGGGGCGGGTAGGGAAAACAGGGAGAGGGTACGCCCGAGCGCGCATAAGGGCAGGATGATCGCCACTGCTCCCGCTCCCTGCCTCCGTTGAGCACGCCGCCGGCGGCGAGTGCCGAGTCGCCGCGCTTCGTTCGCAAGATCGGCGGCATCGCGCTGTTGCTGCTCTCCTTCGCGGTCGCCGCACTCGTCATACGCTTTCAGCCGGAGGTCGACCGGTTCATCCGCTCGATCGGTGGCTGGGCCTATCCGATGGCGACGGTGATCTTCGCGCTCGTCGCATCGGCGCCGTTCTCGGTGACCGATGCCCTCGCCGTCATGAACGGTGCGATTTTCGGCCCGCTCTGGGGATCGGTCATCAACGCCGTCGGGCTCGTTCTTGCGGCGATGCTCGGCTACTGGGTAAACCGACACGCGACGCATCTCCTCGATCTCGATGCCTATCTCAAACGCTTGCCGGCGTGGACCCATCGTTTCAAGCCGGGATCGCCGATGTTTCTTATCTGCGTCCGCGTGATTCCGGGTTTCGGCGGGACCGTCGCCACGGCGACCGCCGCGGTGATGCGGGTCCCGCTGATCCGGCAGATCTACACCATGTGCGTCGTCGCAATCCCCATCTGCACGTTGCTGGCGATCGGCGGCGACCGCGTGACCGTCCTCGTGCACGGATACGAACGCCGCGCGGGGAATGCGATGCGACGTTACGAACGTCGGGCCAAAGTGTATATCGATAAGCACGCCCACCCATTCCACATTCACTTTCGGCGCGTTCGCCCAACCCCGACGCCATCGCCGATCGTAACGCCGTGACGCACGAACTGATCGTCGATGCGCGGGGCGTCGCCGCCCTCTGCGCGCGCCTCGATGCGACCGACCGCGTGGGGCTCGATACCGAATTCCACGCAGAGCGCAGTTACGCGCCGCGCCTCATGGTCTTACAGCTCGCGTTGCCCGAGTACACGGCGATCGTCGATCCACTCGCGCCGGGCATCGATTTACATCCGCTCGTCGAGGCGCTCGCGCGCGTGACGGTGGTCGGGCACGCGCTGCAAAGCGACTTAAAGATCTTTGCAGAGCGCTTCGGCAGCGTGCCGCCCAAACTCTTCGATACGCAAGTGGCGGCTTCGTTTCTCGGCTACGGCATGCAGATATCGCTCGCCGATCTCGTGCGCGATCTTACCGGCGTGCGCCTGGCGAAAACGCAGACCGTCAGCGATTGGTCGACGCGGCCGTTGAGCGAGAAGCAGATGGAGTATCTCGTCGACGACGTGGTGCATCTGCTGCCGATGCACGATATGCTCCGGCAAAAGCTCGAAGAGCGCGGCCGCGCGGCCTGGTGCGACGAGGAGTGCGTGGCGCTGGCGAGGCCGGAAAAATACCGCTTCGATTTACGCCGCGCCTACATGAAGATTCCCGGCGCGGTCCGCATGAATCGGCGCGAGCTGGCCGTGCTCGCCGCGGTGGTCGCCGAACGCGATGCCATCGCGAAGGAACGCGACATCCCGCCGAAATTCGTGATTCCCGACGACGTTATTGGAGGGATCGCGCAATTGCGTCCCAAGCACGTCGAAGATCTCGTGCAATTGCGTCGGCTCGAATCGAGCGCGCGGCGCAACTTCGGCGCGCGGCTGATCGATGCGGTCGAACGTGGCGAGGTGGTTCCCGAGGACGAGTTGCCGGAACGTCCGAGTCGCCCGCTCGGTGCCGAGCGCGAGACGCTGGCGACATTGCTCGGCGTTGCCGTCGGCGAGGCCGCTCGCGACGCAGGGCTTCCGCAGGGGCTCCTGGTCACCCGGGCCGCGCTCGAACGCGCCGCGCGCGAGGCACCGGGGAGCGCCGAGGAACTCGGCGAGCTCCTGGGACTCTCTGCATGGCGAAGCGCGCTTGTGGTCGAGCCATTGTGGAGACTTTTGTCGGGAGAAACGCGAATTGTCGTCGAGGGCTATGCGAAAGGGGAGCCGAAAGTAACGCTCGTATCATGAGCGCTCAAAAATCAAGCTTTAATGCCGTCGGTACGCTGCGCGTCGGTGACCGATCCTACACCTACTATCGCCTCGAAGCCGTACGCGAGGCCGGGCTCGCCGATCTCTCGACGTTGCCGTATTCGATCAAGATTCTCTTAGAGAATCTTCTTCGCTTTGAAGACGGTCGTTCGGTTACGAAGGCCGATATCGAAGCACTCGCGCGCTGGAGTCCTCGCGCGCGTTCGGAGAAAGAGATCGCCTTCCGGCCGGCACGCGTGCTCTTGCAAGATTTTACCGGCGTTCCGTGCGTCGTCGATCTCGCCGCGATGCGCGATGCGATGGCGAAGATGGGCGGCGATCCCAACGCCATCAATCCGCTGCAACCCGTCGAACTCGTCATCGACCATTCGGTGCAAGTCGATCGCTTCGGCACCGCCGATGCTGCGGATCGCAATGCGGAGATCGAATTCGAACGCAATCGCGAGCGCTACGCATTCCTGAAATGGGGGCAATCCGCACTCGCCAATTTCCGAGCGGTTCCGCCCGATACCGGCATCGTCCATCAAGTGAACATCGAATATCTCGCGCGCGTGATTTTCGGCGCCGGAGGCGCGGGCGTCGCCTACGATCGGGCGAGCGCGGTCGCCTATCCCGATAGCGCGGTCGGCACCGATTCGCACACCACGATGGTCGATGGGTTGGGCGTCTTAGCATTCGGCGTCGGCGGTATCGAAGCCGAGGCGGCGATGTTGGGGCAACCGGTCACGATGCTCATTCCCGAAGTCATCGGATTCAAACTCGAGGGCGCGCTGCGCGAGGGCGTCACGGCGACCGATTTAGTGTTGACCGTCACGCAAATGCTGCGCAAAAAAGGCGTCGTCGGAAAATTCGTCGAGTTCTACGGCACCGGCTTGAGCCGCTTGCCGGTCGCCGATCGCACCACCATCGGCAACATGTCGCCGGAGTTCGGTTCGACGGTCGCAATGTTCCCGATCGACGAGCGCACGCTGGAGTATATGCGCCTCACCGGGCGCTCGCCCGAACATATCGCCCTCGTCGAAGCGTACGCGCGCGCGCAGGGAATCTTCCGCACCGACGACGCTCCCGAGCCGCACTATAGCGACACGCTGGTGCTCGATCTCGGCACGGTCGAACCGAGCCTCGCCGGGCCCCGCCGCCCGCAGGACCGCGTTCGTTTGAACGAAGTGAAGTCGTCCTTTAACGGCGCCTTCGCCGAGTACGCAAAGACGCGCACGCCTGCGAACGCCGGCGCCGAGCGCATGCAGAACGAGGGTGGGAACGGCGGCGTCGCGCTCGCCGACGGCCCCGCAGAACTCACCGACGGTTCGGTCGTCATTGCGGCGATCACGAGTTGCACCAATACCAGCAATCCGTCGGTACTTGTCGCAGCCGGGCTGCTTGCGAAGCGCGCGGTCGAGCGCGGCCTCAAGCAGAAACCGTGGGTGAAGACCTCGCTCGCGCCGGGAAGCAAAGTCGTCACCGACTATCTCGCGAAAGCGGACCTGCAAAAACCGCTCGACGCGCTCGGCTTCAATCTCGTCGGCTACGGCTGTACCACCTGTATCGGAAATTCGGGGCCGCTGCCGACCGAAGTGAGCGAAGCGATCGCCGAACGCAATCTCTTCGTTGGGGCGGTGCTCTCGGGGAATCGGAACTTCGAAGGACGCATTCACGCACAGGTACGCGCGAACTATCTCGCCTCGCCGCCGTTGGTGGTGGCGTACGCGCTCGCCGGGCGTCTCGACATCGATCTCACCAACGATCCCCTCGGCACCGGGAGCGACGGCAAACCGGTCTATCTGCGCGATATTTGGCCGACGAACGAAGAAGTCGCCCGCGTGGTCACGCAGTGCGTCACCGACGAAATGTTCAAGACGCGTTACGCCGACGTATTCCGCGGCGACGCAAATTGGGCGAATCTCGCCGTTGCCGCGAGCGAACGCTATGCGTGGGATCCCAAATCCGAATACGTCAAGAATCCGCCGTATTTCGATGGGATGCCCGCCGAACCGGGTGCGACCCAGGATATCGTCGGCGCGCGCGTGTTGGCGGTGCTCGGCGATTCGGTCACGACCGACCACATTTCACCGGCCGGCTCGATTGCCAAGAACTCTCCGGCGGCGAAATACCTCGTCGAGCGCGGCATCGATCCCGCCGATTTCAATTCCTACGGCGCGCGCCGCGGCAACCACGAAGTGATGATGCGCGGAACCTTCGCGAACATTCGGCTTCGGAATGCCTTGGTGCCGGGCGTGGAAGGCGGCGTCACCCGCTATCTGCCGACCGGCGAGCAGATGTCGATCTTCGATGCCGCGATGCGGTATAAGAAAGACGGAACGCCGTTGGTGATTTTTGCCGGTAAGGAATACGGCTCGGGTTCCTCGCGCGACTGGGCGGCAAAAGGCCCAGCGCTCTTGGGCGTACGCGCCGTGATCGCCGAATCGTTCGAACGCATCCATCGCAGCAACCTCATCGGCATGGGCGTCCTTCCGCTGGAGTACGTCAACGGCGAGAGCGCGAGCAATTACGCCCTCACCGGCGAGGAGATCGTCGAGATTCTCGGCATCGCCGGCGGCGTGAAGCCGCGCATGGAGGTGAACGTCAAGGCGACCGACCCGCAGAGCGGTAAATCGGTGCACTTCAAAGCACGCGTACGCATCGATACTCCCGACGAAGCCGAATACTACCGGCATGGGGGCATCCTCCAGTACGTTCTCCGCCAGTTGCGGGCCGCTTCGAAGCGATAATCGCTCCGAGCGCCGTGACCGATGAAGCGACGATGGTGAACGCTCTCGACCGACTCTACGACGAGTTGCAATCGGCGAATGCCGATTCGCTCGGCTATCCGGCGGCGAAGGATTTCGATTACACCGAGATCGAGCGTTTCCTGAACTTCCCGATCAATAACATCGGGGATCCGTTCGCACAGGGTACCTACCGCGTCCACACGCGGGAGTGCGAACGCGAGGTCGTCGGGTTTTTCGCCGGGGCAACGCGCGCTCCGCAAGACGACTGGTGGGGTTACGTTACGAACGGCGGCACTGAGGGAAATCTCTACGGGCTCTATCTCGCCCGCGAGCTGCATCCCGACGGCATCGTCTATTATTCCGAAGCGACGCATTACAGCGTCGCGAAGAACCTGCATTTCCTCGGCATGCGGCACATTACGATCCGCTCGCAGGAGAACGGCGAGATCGATTACGACGATCTCCTCGAAACGCTGAAAATTCATCGCGATCGGCCGCCGATTATCTTCGCGAATATCGGCACGACGATGACCGAGGCGCGCGACGATATCGGACGGATCGTGGAGATGATGGATCGCTTGGCGATTCGCGAGCGATACATTCATTCCGACGCCGCGCTCGCCGGGGGCTACGCCGCCTATCTCGAGCCTCGCCCGGCGTGGGATTTTGCCGACGGTGCCGATTCCGTCGCGATCAGCGGGCACAAATTCCTCGGCGCGCCGATCCCATGCGGTATTGTGATCGCCAGAAAGCACAACGTTCAGCGAATCGCGCGCTCGATCGATTACATCGGGAGCCTCGATACGACGATCACCGGATCGAGGAGCGGCTTCTCGCCGCTGATGTTGTGGTACCGTTTGCGGCAACTCGGGGAGAGCGGCCTTCGCGAGCGCTTGCAACGTTCGTTGGACAATGCGGCCTATTTGGTCGAACGACTGGTGACGATCGGCGTGCCCGCATGGCGGAACTCCAACGCGATTACCGTCGTGCTTCCGCGCGTCGACGCGAGGATCCAGCAGCGTTGGCAACTCGCCACCGCAGGGGATATCTCCCACGTCTTGGTACTTCCCAACGTCGGCCGCGACCAGATCGACACGTTCGTCGCCGACCTCGCGAACGCGCGTACGGAGGATGCATGCAAAGCCTGAGAGCGATCGTCCCGAATCGCCCCGGACTCCTCGCGGAGATCACGGAGGTGCTCGCGGCACGCGGCGTCGACATCCACGCGATCGTCGTGGAATCGCACGGGAGTGCCGCACTCGTCCGTCTGGAAGTGGAGCGCGGCGATGAAGCGCTTGCCGCGCTCGCCGATGCCGGCCATCCCGCCGTCACCGATAACGTGTTACTCGCGCGCATCGAGGATCGACCCGGTGCGCTCGCCGCGGTTTCCCGCCGGCTCGGCGATGCCGAGATCAATATTCGTTCGCTCCATCACGTGCGGCGCGACGAGGGCTTCGCCGTCGTGGCGATCAGCACCGATAATAACGATCGCGCGCGCGAACTCTTGGGGGCCTCCGCGCTGTAGGCCATGGACCGCGACGAACGCCTGGTCCACCGTCTCGAAGCCTTTTGCGATATCGTCATCGGCTTTAGCCTTGCGGAGCTGACCTTTGGGCTGGTGATTCCGGGGCATGCGATCGCCCTGGTGACGAACCCGACCTGGTTGATCTACTATCTTTTTACATTCTCGATCGTCGCGTTGATGTGGTGGTCGCACTATCGGCTCTTTACCACCATTTTCTATCCCGATACGCCGAATATTCTTTTGAACTATGCATGGCTCGCGAGCGTCGGCCTGCTGGTCTTTTTTATGCAGGTCAACGCGCGCGCCCACACGTCGCGTGACGCGATCGTCGCCTCGGACTTGTATTTCGTGACGCTCGCCGTCAATTTTGCGCTCAACGCGACGATGATGACGCGGAGTTACCGTCGGCGAGGAAATTTGCTCGACGAGTCGGGACGCACGCGGGTGGTGCGCGTCATCGTCTCCTCACTGCTCTCCGCACTGTTGTTAGTGGTCGGAGTGCTCTGGGCCGGCACGAGCAATCCTACGAACTCGCTCTTTATTCCGTTGGCGATGGCCGTCGGCTTCGGAGGCGGTCGCTACGTGCTCGCCCTGTGGAACCACCTCCGAGATCGCCTCCGCGAGCGTATGGAGCGAGCCCGAAACTAGCGGCGCTGGTGCAGTGCGAAGTTGTTCCCCTCGGTATCTCCGCACCAAGCGATGCGACAGACCGGCGAATCGCTGATCTCGCTATAGATCGTGACGCCGCTCGCGCGCACTCGGGCGAGCGCCGCTTCGATATCCGGGACGGCGAACATCGTTCCTCCCGCCGGATACCATCGGTCGGGCATGTGGCCGAGTGCGAATGCCGCCCCGTCGGGGAGCTCGAATTCGGCCCAGTTGTCGCTCTCTTGTGTCGCACGCAATCCGAGAACCTCGGTGTAGAACGTCATCGCGCGCTTGAAATCTTTTGCGAGGTAACAGACGCAATCGATGCCGGTGGCGCGGATCGTGTCGCTGGTTGTGGCCATTGGGGGTTCTCCTCAATCGGTAAGTGATGCGGCGATCGTATGACGGCAATCTTGACAACTACTGTCATATTTGCGAATCTTGCTGCGTGAAGGCCGACCGACTCGTCGAGTTACTGCTCTTGCTGCAGGCACGCCCGCGCTGTACCGCGCGCGAGCTCGGCCGCGAGTTGGAGGTTTCGGAGCGAACGATCTACCGCGATGTCGAAGCGCTCGCGGCGGCGGGCGTGCCGGTCTTCTCCGAGCGCGGTGCGAGCGGCGGCATCGCGTTAAGCGAGGGCTACCGCCGAGCGTTACTGCAATTCGGCGAAGAAGAGATCCAGGCGCTCTTTATTTCGGGTTCGGCGCTCCTTGCCGATCTTGGCCTTGCGGGGAAAGGGGAGCGCGCGCTCGAGAAACTGCGCGGAGGTTTTTCCGATATTCAACGACGCGCCGCCGAGAGCGTGCGCGGCCGCGTCTTCGTCGACCAACGGCGGTGGTTTCAGAGCGACCCGTCGGTCGAACGGCTCTCGCTCTTGCGTCGCGCCGTTTGGGACGACCGCATCATCGCGCTCAACTATAAAGATCGCGAAGGCAAAACCAGCGACCGGCGGGCAGAGCCCTACGGACTCGTTTCGAAGGCCGGCGTGTGGTATCTCATCGCGCGCACCGACGCAGGCTTTCGCAGTTTTCGCGTCGACCGCATGGTGGAGGTACGCGTCGAGGAACGACGCTTCAAGCGCGATCCCGGCTTCGCGCTCGAGAGCTATTGGCGAGAGACGGCCGCGCGAATGAGCACCGAACGCCCATCCTTCGCGACGATTCTTCGGATCGACGGGGACGTGCGCGAAACGATCTGCGCCTATTTCCCAACCGAGGCCATCGACCCGTCCGATGAGACCCTCGTGCGCGTTTCGTTTTCGAGCGAGAGCGCCGCGGTGCGCAACGCGATCGCGTGGGGAGACGCGGTGGAATTACTCGAGCCGCAAAGCGCGCGCGACGCAGTAGTGCGGCGCGCGCGGGAGATCGCCGAACGCTATAGCGCGACGCGCTTGAAATCGCCGAGGAGATCGGCGACGAAGCGCAAGAAACGCGCCGCACCTGCGCCGTCGATGACGCGGTGATCGTAGCTGACGCTGATCGGTTGGATGAGCCGCGGAACAAACGCATTGCCATCCCAGACCGGTTTCATCGTCGCGCGCGTCGCCCCAAGGATCGCAACTTCGGGTGCGTTGACGATCTGCGTGAATTGCGTGCCGCCGATGCTCCCGATCGAACTGATCGTGAAGCTGCCGCCCTGCATATCGGCGAGCGGGAGTTTTCCGTCGCGAGCTTTCGTCGCGAGCTCCGCGCTGCGCGTCGCAATGTCGAGAAGGCCGAGTTTCTCGGCACCTTTCAAGACCGGGACGACGAGCCCACCGGGGGTATCGGCTGCGAAGCCGATATTGTAATAACGTTTCAGGACGAGCGAGTCGCCGACGAGCGAGGAGTTGAATTCCGGAAAGTGTTGTAACGCCGCGACGCAGGCTTTGATGAGAAAGGCGAGCATGGTAAGCTTCGCCCCGCCGCGTTTGCTCTGCTCGGCGTTCACGCGTTCGCGAAACGCCTCAAGTTCGGTGACGTCGGCTTCATCGTAGTTGGTGATATGCGGGATCTGCACCCAGTTGCGGTGCAGGTTCGGGCCCGAGAGCCGTTTGATGCGCGGCAGTTCGACGCGTTCGGTCTCGCCGAAGGCGGCGAAATTCGGCGTCGGCCATGGCGGAAGCCCGGCGAACGAGGTGCCGCCGCCCGAGGCGAGCGCGGCTTTCACGTGGCTTTGCACGTCCTCGCGCGTGATGCGTCCGTTGGGGCCGCTTCCGCGAACCCCGTGCAGATCGACGCCGAGCTCGCGCGAGAAGCGACGAATCGCCGGGCTCGCGTGGAGCGGCGCTTCGGCCGTCGCGCTCGCCATCGACGGAGCGGCCGCGGGGGCGGAAGCCGCGATCGGCATCGGTGCGGGCGCCGGGGCCGGAGCCGGAGCCGGAGCCGGAGCCGGTGCAGCGGCCGGTGTGGGCGTTGCTGCGGGTGTCGGCGCAGCGACCGGTGCGAGCGTCGGTGCATCGGCGGCGCCTTCGCTCTCGATCGTCAGCACCACGCTTCCTTCGGAGACGCGGTCGCCGGCCTTCACGCGCACCTCTCGGACGACGCCCGCAGCGGTCGCCGGCACCTCCATCGATGCTTTTTCGCTCTCCAACACCACCACCGATGCATCGCGCGCGATGCGGTCGCCGGGTTTGACCAAAACCTCGATCACCGGTACGTCTTTGAAATCGCCGATGTCGGGGACCCGGAGTTCTGCGATAGCCACGTTGTGCGTGCTCCTCTTTTCGGTATGGGTGTTAGGCGAGTATCGGATTGGGTTTTTCGGTATCGATCGCGTACTTCGCAATCGCTTCGCTCACGCGTTTACGGGGGATCGTACCCTCCGCAGCGAGCGCGCTGAGCGCCGCGAGTGCGACGTAGCGCCGATCCACTTCGAAATGCGCCCGCAATTTCGCGCGGTAGTCGCTGCGCCCAAAGCCATCGGTTCCCAACGTCGTGTACGAACGTTCGAGGAAGGGCCGAATCATCTCCGGGAAGCTGCGAATATAATCGGTCGCCGCAATCGCCGGCCCGACGTGCCCTTCGAGTTGCTGTTCGACGAAGCATCGACGCGGCGTCGCCTCAGGATGCAGCATATTCCAGCGATGCGCTTCGACGCCGTCGCGCTGCAACTGCGAGAACGAGGTTACGCTCCAAACGTCGGCCGCAATCTCGAAGTCTTTTTCGAGCAGGTCCGCGCCGGCGATCACCTCGCGCAGGATCGCTCCCGAGCCAAAGAGTTGAACGCGCGGCGTTTTCTTGCCGCCCGATCCCGAACGCAACAGATACATGCCGCGCAGAATCCCTTCGCGCGCGCCTTCGGGCATTGCGGGATGCGCGTAATTTTCGTTGAGTAAGGTG
>JAJXXM010000128.1:7128-17731 GCA_021781095.1 bacterium | reverse complement strand
GGCAGACGAATGAACGCTATCATTTTTTGCTCGCGCAGGGGCAGATGGGGCTCTCGGTCGCCTTCGATATGCCGACGCTGATGGGCTACGATTCCGACGCTCCGCATGCGCGCGGCGAAGTCGGTAAATGCGGCGTCGCGATCGACTCGCTCGCCGACATGGAGGTGCTCTTCGAGGGCATCGATATGGGCAAGATCACCACCTCGATGACGATCAACGGCCCCGCCGCGATCGCCGTCGCGCAGTACATCGCCGCCGCCGAGAAAAAGGGCATTCCGCGCGCGATGCTCGGGGGTACGATTCAAGCCGATATCCTCAAAGAATATATCGCGCAGAAAGAATGGATCTTCCCGCCGCGCCCGCACATGCGCGTCATCGTCGATATGATCCAGTTCTGCACCGAACAGATGCCGAAATGGAACACCATCTCGATCTCCGGCTACCACATTCGCGAGGCGGGTTCGACGGCCGCGCAAGAGCTGGCGTTCACGCTCGCCGACGGCTTCGCCTACGTCGAAGCGTGCATGAAGGCCGGTATGGACGTCGATTCGTTCGCGCCGCGGCTTTCGTACTTCTTTAACGCGCACATCGATTTCTTCGAAGAGATCGCGAAATTCCGCGCCGCGCGTCGCATTTACGCGCGCCGCATGCGCGAGAAATACGGCGCGAAAGATCCGAAATCGTGGCAACTGCGCTTCCACACGCAGACCGCGGGTTGCAGCGCGACCGCGCAACAGCCCGAGAATAACATCGTGCGCGTCGCCTACGAGGCCCTCTCGGCGGTGCTCGGCGGAACGCAATCGTTGCATACCAACTCGATGGACGAAGTGCTCGCCCTGCCGACCGAAAAGTCGGTCGAAATCGCGTTGCGGACGCAACAGGTGCTCGCCTACGAAACCAACGTCACCAACGTCGTCGATCCGCTCGGCGGCTCCTATTTCGTCGAGGCGCTCACCGACGAGATGGAACGACAGGCCGAAGCGTACTTCGCGCAGATCGAAGAGTTCGGCGGCGTGATCGAAGCGATCGAGGCGGGTTTCTTCCAGAAAGAGATCGCCGATGCGAGTTATCGCTATCAGCGCTCCGTCGAGAGTAAGGACCGCGTCATCGTCGGGGTCAACCACTTCACGCGCGACGAAGAGCGCGGAGATATGGACCTCCTAAAGATCACCGAGGAGACCGAGCGCGAGCAGGCCGCATCGGTGCGCGCCGTCCGGGAATCGCGCGACGCGAATGCGGTCGCCAAAGCGCTCGAGCGCCTGAAGGCGGCCTGCGCCGACCCGAAGGATAACCTCATGCCGCACCTCATCGACTGCGTCAACGCCTATTGCACCGAGGGCGAGATCGTCGATACCATGGTCTCGGTCTACGGGCGCTACACCGAACGGTCGGTTTTCTGATGCCGTTCACCGTGCTCAGCGAACTCGAACGGCATCGCGTCCGCAAAACGTTGCTGCGGGTTCGCGAACTACTCGAACAAGCCGCGGCGCTCGCGCGCAAACGGAGGAATTAACAACGATGGACCGACCCCTACGCATCGTCGTGGCGAAGGCCGGGCTCGACGGTCACGATCGCGGGGCGAAAGTGATCGCGCGCGCGCTGCGCGACGCGGGCATGGAGGTGATCTATACCGGGCTCTTCCAGACGCCCGAACAGATCGTTCAGACCGCGATTCAGGAAGATGCCGACGGTATCGGGCTCTCGATTCTCTCGGGCGCGCATATGACGCTCTTCCCGCTGATTCTCGACCAGCTCAAAGCGCAGCAGGCCGAGGATATCGTCTTTTTCGGCGGTGGGACGATTCCGCCGGAGGATGCCGAGGCATTGCGCGAGCGCGGCGTTCAGGCGGTCTTCACGCCGGGCGCGCCGCTGCAAGAAATCGTCGATTTCGTGAACGATGCCTGCGGCAAGCGCCGCGCCTTGGTCGGCTAGTCCGACGATCTCCGTTTCGCACGACTCGCTACGACTGAAGAGGAATACGTGAAGGTACGAACGCGTGTCGCGCCGTCGCCGACCGGCGATCCGCATGTCGGCACGGCTTACGTCGCCCTGGTCAATTACGCGTTCGCCAAGCGACATGGCGGCGATTTTCTACTGCGCGTCGAGGATACCGACCGCGCTCGCAGTACGCCCGAGAGCGAACGCGCGATCCTGAAATCGCTGCAGTGGCTCGGTATCGAATGGGATGAAGGCCCGGATAAGGGCGGCCCGCACGGGCCCTATCGGCAGAGCGAACGCGCGGCGATCTATCGCGAGCACGTCGAACGATTGCTCGCCGACGGACACGCATTTCGCTGCTTCTGTACGTCGGCACGTCTGGACGATCTTCGCGTGGCGCAGCGCGCCGCCGGACAACCCTCGCGTTACGACGGCCTCTGCCGCGGCCTGAGTGCCGACGACGTCGCGCGCCGGATGGCGGCGGGTGAGCCGTTCGTCGTGCGCTTGGTGGTTCCGTCCGAAGGTGTCTGCGTGGTGCGCGACGCACGCCGCGGCCCGATCGAGATCGCGTGGAGCGACGTCGATATGCAGGTGCTGATGAAATCCGACGGGCTCCCGACCTATCACCTCGCAAACGTCGTCGACGATCACCTCATGGAGATCACGCACGTCATTCGTGGCGAAGAATGGGTGAGCAGCGCACCGAAGCACCTGTTACTCTATTCGTATTTCGGTTGGACGCCGCCGGAGATCGCCCATCTCCCGCTGCTGCGCAATCCCGATAAGAGCAAGCTCTCGAAACGGAAGAATCCGACGAGCATCCTCTTTTACGAACGCATGGGCTACCTGCCGGAGGCACTGCTGAATTTCCTCGCGTTGCTCGCCGCGGGCCCCGTCGGTGGTGAGGAAGTGTTCGCGCTTGCGGACTTCGTCGACCATTTCTCGCTCGATCGCATCTCGCTCGGCGGCCCGGTCTTCGACGTACCGAAGCTCGATTGGCTCAACGGGCGCTACCTACGCGAACGCCTCGACGGGGATGCCTTCGCGGCGCGCGTCGGAGCGTGGGGCTTTTCGCCGGAGCGCGTCGCGCGTATCGCCGCGCTCGCGCAGCCGCGTATCGAACGGCTCTCCGATATCGGCAATCTGCTCGCGTTTTTCTTTGCCGGCCGGCTGACGTACGATTCGGCGTTACTCGTCGCGGGAAAAATCGACGCGCCGACCGTGCGCAAGGCGCTCGCGGTCATGCAGCGGGAACTCGATACCTTGCGCTCGTGGGAGAGCGCCGGGATCGACGCCCTCTTCCGGCGCATCGCCGCGGCGATCGATATCAAAGTTCGCGATCTCACGCGGCCGTTCTACGTCGCGATTACGGGCAGCCCGACCTCGGTGCCGCTCTACGACGCGATGGAAATTCTCGGGCGGGATATCGTGCGCGAGCGACTGCGGCACGCCTTGGAGCTGCTCGGGGCGCCTTCGAAGCGCGAGCAAGAGGAATGGAAGAACGTCGGGAGCGCGAGCGCGGAGATCCCGGCATGATCGCGCGTGCGATTCTGCTGGCGGCCGGAAAAGGCACGCGCATGAAGAGCGCGCGGCCAAAGGTACTGCACGAATTATGCGGTCGTTCGATGCTGTGGTATGCGCTCGCCGCACTGCGCGAGGCCGGAATAGACGAGATCGTCGTGGTGACGAATCCCGAACTCGATCCGGAGGTGCGCGCCCTCGGCGTTCGCACCGTCGTTCAAGCGGAACAGCTCGGGACCGGGCATGCCGTTCGCGTCGCGCTCGAGGCGTTGGAACCGCGCGCCGACGGACGCATCTTGGTTACCAACGGCGATATGCCGTTGGTGCGCGCCGAGACGCTCGTTCGCGTCCTCGCCGCGGCCGGAGAGCACGATATTTCGTTGGTGACCGCGCGCATGCCGCTGCCGTCGAACTTCGGCCGGATCGTGCGCGAGGGCGAGCGCGTCGCGCGGATCGTGGAGCTCCGCGACGCCGACGATCGCGAACGTGCGATCGATGAGATGAACGCCGGCATTTACGCCTTCCCCGAATCCCATCTGCGCGAGGTCGTCGCGAAATTGCGCAACGATAACGCGCAGCGCGAGTACTACCTGACCGATGCGATCGCGCACGCCGCGGCGGCGGGGCGCCGTGCGCTGCCCGTCGCGGTCGAATCCTTCGAAGAGGTGCTCGGGGTCAACGATCGGAGCGAACTCGCCCGCGCGCGTGCCGCGATGAATCGCCGTATCTGCGAACGGCACATGCTCGCGGGCGTCACCATCATCGACCCGGCGACGACCTACCTGGAGCCGGAGTTGACGATCGGTATCGACACGGTCATCTATCCGGGCACGTCGATCTCGCTCCAATCGATCGTCGGAAGCCGTTGCACGATCGGGCCGCACGCGCGGATCTCCGACGCGCGCATCGGCGACGACGTTTCGGTGCGCGAGAGCGTGGTGGTGGAGAGCGAGATCGGCGCCGGCTCGACGGTCGGACCGTTCGCTCACGTTCGCGGCCACGCGGTGCTCGTCGGCGATAACCGCGTTGGGAATTTCGTCGAGATTAAAAATTCGCGGTACGAGCGCGGAGCGAAATCGGCGCACCTTTCCTACCTCGGCGATGCCGAGATCGGCGAGGAGAGCAACATCGGCGCCGGTACCATTACCTGTAACTACGACGGCAAGAAAAAGCACCGCACGAAGATCGGGCGCGACGTCTCGATAGGATCGAACACCTCGATCGTCGCGCCGCGAACGATCGGCGACGGCGCACTCACCGGGGCGGGCAGCGTGGTAACGAAAGATATCGAGCCCGGCGGCCGCGTCGCAGGAAATCCCGCGCGCCCGCTACCCTAGCGCTCGCTCTCGAGCGAGCGTCGCCCCGAGTTCGCGAATTCCGTCGAGCAGCACGCGGAGATCGTCCTCGGTCGTGCGATGGTTGACGAAGCACGCACGCAAGGCGCGTTTTCCGCCGATACTCGTCGAGGAAACGACGGCGATGCCGCTCTCTTGCACGCGGATGACTAACTCGTCGTTGAACGCATCGAGACCGGCTTCGTCGAGCCCTTGCGGACGATAGCGAAAGCAGACGACATTCAAACCCACCGGCGCGAGTAACTCGAACCGGGCGTCCGCGTCGATCGACGCTCCAAGACGCTTCGCTTGTTCGACGTTTCGTTCGATCGCGGCGGCGATACGATCGGCGCCGTGCTCTTTGAGCGCGAACCACACCTTCAGCGCGCGAAACGAGCGTGAGAGTTCCGGAATGTAGTCGGTAAACCACGGCGTCGCGCTGGCGAGCCCGCGCGTCATACGCGTGAGGTAGGGGCCCTCGGAGGCGAAGGTCGCCCGGTGCGCTTCGCCGTCGCGCACGAGAACGCAGCCGACATCGTACGGAGCGTGCGCCCATTTATGGAAATCGAAGGCGATCGAATCGGCGCGCTCGATGCCCTTCAGCCGCTCGCGCAGGACCGACGAGAGCATCGCGAGCGCCCCGAAAGCGCCGTCCACGTGGAGGTGGCAATCTTCGCTCCGAGCGATCGATGCGAGTTCGTCGAGCGGATCGATCGCGCCGACGTCGACGGTGCCGGCGTTGGCGACGATGAGAAACGGGCGCGCGCCCGCGGACCGATCGCTCGCGATGCGCTCCCGGAGCGCTGCGATATCGATGCGTTGCCGCCCGTCGGTGGGGAGGATGCGGAGCGCCTCGCTGCCGATTCCCGCGATTTCGAAGGCGCGACGCACGCATCCGTGCGTCGCCGCCGACGCATACCCGGTAATCCGCGTGCGTTGCGGATCGAGGCCGCGTTCGCGCACCTCGCCGCCCAACGCGCGGGTGCGCGCGACCAGAACGCCGATGAGATTCGCCTCCGACGCGCCGGTCGTCAAAACGCCGGTCGCCTCGCGCGGAAAGCCGAAGAGCTCGCGCGACCAATCGATCACCTGGCGTTCGACGTACACGGCTCCGTGATTCCGGCCGCCGACGTTGGCGTTCATCGTTGCCGCCAGCATTTCGGCGATCGCCCCGCTCGGCGTTCCCGTGCCCTGAACCCAGCCAAAAAAGCGCGGATGGATATTACCGCCGGTGTAAGGGAGGATCGTTTCTACGAACGTGCGATAGACATCGGAAAATTCGCTCGGCGCGCGCGGTAACGCTTCGCGTAGTCGCTCCTTCGCGCTCTCGGGCATCTCTTGCCACGCCGGGCGCTCGCGCACGTCGCGGAGAAAATCGACGGCGTCGTCGAGTGCTTGGTGCGCGGCGGCTCGAAACGCCTCCCAATCACGCGGGTCGAGCATGTTGCCGATCGATCAAGCGCTCGAACGCGCGAAATATTTTTGGAACGTGTTGATATTTATAGGCGAAGAGCTCTCGATCGTCGGTCAAATGCACGATGATCGCGGGATCCGCTTCAAACAGTAAGAGACGTCCCTCGCGGTCGATCGAACAGTCGAATCCGACGTAGTCGAGGGCGAGCGATTCGACGAGACGTTCGAGCGCGGTGGCGGCGGCCGCCGGGAAAACGGCGCGCCAGTCTTCGAGAAAGGCGCGCTCCTCATCGCGCATCCATTGCTCGGCCTTCATCTCCGAGCTGTAATAATGGACCATCCAGTTCGACGAGATCGCGAGATGATAGGGGAATATTTCGCCGTCGACGGCGACCAGGCGGTATTTACGGAAAAAACCGTCGGGCGACGCGTAATCGACCCACGGCGTGAGAAAGAAACGTTCGCCCGGGGTTTCTCCGAGATATCCCCGTAACTCGGCGGTCGTCTCGATGCGGCGCGCACCCTTCCCGGCATGCGAATCGACCGGTCGCACGATCGTCGGGCGATCGATCTCCTCGGATTGAAGCGCCTCTCGCGAACGCTCGAGGGTTTCGGGAGCGTTGCAGTCGGCGATCCGTGCCGCGAGCCGAGCGCAGCGCACGCGGTTGGTCTCGAGCACGCGGAGTGGATTGTTGAGGATCGGGCGGCCGAGCATTTTCGCGACCAGTTCGGCGAGCAAAAGCGTCTCGACGTTCTCGCTCGATTCGCCGATTGCGTTAAAGAGTGCGTCGTACTCCGGGAGCGAGAGTGCCGCCAGTTTTTCGGGAGCGGTGAGAAAGAGCTTGTGGAGCGTCGTGGTCTCTCGGTCGACGAGGTATTCGAGCGGCGTATTGGCGAACCAATCCCCCGGCGCGCAGAGCGCGAGAACGCGTCGCCGCTCCTTCGGTGCGATCGAGCTGAAGAGTTGCTGCGCGGCGAGCGCGCGTTTTTGATGCGCCAGCGCCTTCGCTCGGTTTCCGAGCTGCTGTTCGAGTTCGTACATGGCGAGGTGCGCGACCAAGTTCTCTTCATCGATGCCGAGCGCGAGACGATACTGCGAACGGGCTCCCTCCAAATCGCCGGCGGCGTAGAGTTCGGCGCCGTATCCCAACCGCGCGGCGAGCAGGTGCGGATCGAGTTCGACGGCGCGGGCGTACGACTCGCGCGCGCGCTCGCGCTCGCCGAGCTCGGCGGCGATAAAACCGCGATTTGAAAAAATTTCGGCGACCGGAGGTGACTGCTCGCTCGCTGTGTCGAGGAGTGCGAGCGCGCCGCGAAGATCGCCGCGAGCGCGAAGGCGTAACGCCTCTTGATTGGCGCGGCGCAGATCGTCCTGTGAAAATGTCCGGGTCGCCCCGCTGCCGGGAACGTCGTGCATCGGAGGCTGCATGACGAGCATCTTTTTCGGGAACGCCCTCGCGCTCCTGGCGACCCTCGGTAATCGTAGCGCACCCGCTCGCTGCGAGAGCGGCGGCGCGTCGGAGGAGCTCGACGGGATGCAGTTGCTCCGCTCTGCGGTCGCTGCGATCCGCGAAGGGCCCGAGGCCGTCGTTCGAAGCTTTGCCGAACGTGCGCTCGACGACCGTAAGAACGGTGAAAATATCCTGCTTTTCGTTTCCGCCGGAGAGGAGTTGCGATGCCGTCAACGATTCGGGCACGACGTCGAACACGCGATGGAGATGCGCGTGCGTTTGGACGACTCGAGCGCCCTGGTCGCCCATGCGTGGTCCGCGCGACACGCCGTTTTTACCTCGAACGATCTACCGCCGCTCCTGCCGACCGAACGGAGCGGGTGCGCGGTGCCGTTGATCGATAAAGAGGCGCCGATCGCAGTTCTGTATTGCGGCTTCGCGCAACGGCACGCGCACCGCTCGCTCGAAAGGCATTGTGCGCTCGCGGCGGAGATAGCGGTGCCGTTCGCGTTAGCCTGCGAGCGCGAGCGGGATCTCGCGCGGAGCCTCTACGACGGACTGACTGGGCTGCTGACGCCGCGCGCGTTTCGCGAACGGCTCGCGCGAGCGCTCGCCGAAGAATGCGCGGGCGGAAAAATCGCACTTTGGTTCGTCGATACCGATCGGTTTAAGGAAGTGAACGATACGTTCGGGCACGCCGTCGGCGATCGCGTGTTGCAACAGATGGCCGAGTTGCTTCGCGCGCATGCGGTCGCGCGGACGGATTTTGTCGCGCGCAACGGCGGCGACGAATTTTGCGCCGCCTTGATCGGCATTTCGAAAACGCTCGCGATCGAACGAGCGCAAGAGTTTTGCGATGCGGTGCGCGCGCACGACTTCGGGATTCCGTTACGCGTGACGGCGAGTATCGGCGTCGCCGCATATCCGTTCGACGCGCGAACGGCGGCGGCGCTTTTGGAACGCGCCGACCGGGCGATGTATGCCGGAAAGAACGCGGGGCGCGACCGGGTGAGTTTTGCCCTGGACGGCCGGGACTCCGCGCTCTACCGCTAGGCGGCTCGCGATACCCGGCGAATGCCCCGCCCTATGTCGCTAACCTCCCGGGTCGTGCGTATCGTCGCGAGCTGCTTCCTCCTCGCACTCGTCCTCGCCCCGCACGCACTCTGCGCTCGCGAGTACCGCCCCGACGCGCTCGATCGGCAGCTCGACGCCGTCTCCGATCGTCGTCTCATCGCGACGCCGATCCGGCACCTGCTCGACCCGGAACGGAGCGCTGCGGCGCACCGTCTGCTGCGGTGGCGCCTGCCGCTCTGGATCGTCGTCACCGGCGCGGAATTTTTCACGTTGCTCTATCTCTGGAGCTCGGGAAATGCGGCGCGCCTGCGCGATGCGGTACGCCGAAGGATGCGTGGCGATGCCGCTGCGGAGTTTGCGATGGGTGCTTGCATCGCCGCGGCGCTTCGAATCGCGGGGCTGATTCCCAACTACGCGCGCTACCGGCTCGACCGCGCGCTCGGACGTTCCGAGGTCCTCGGTGCCGAGTGGCTCTGGATCTGGCTGCTCGGAACCGTGACCGCGATGCTCGTCGGCGGCGCGTTGCTCGCAATCGTGTTTCGCTTACTCGCCCGCACGAAGCGCTGGTACGTGCCGACGGCGGCGATACTCGCGATCGCCGCATTTCTCGGCGGCATGCTCTATCCGGTCGTCGTGGTGCCCGTCCTCTGGCCGCACCACGAGCGGTCGGTGCAATTGACGACCGAGAACCGCGCGCTCGCGCGTTCGTTCGGCTTGCACGACGTTCCCATTCGCGTCGCGCAGGCCGATTACGCAGGCCTTATGGATCGCGTCGTTCCGGTCGGCATCTTTGCGACGCGCGAAATTCTCGCGTCGCTCTCGATCGAACGGGCGTACTCGTTCCGCGAACGCGCCTTCTTGTTAGCGCGCGTCGATGCGATGCTTGCGGCACGTTTCCCGGTGCGCCGCACCGCGATCGATCTCGTCCTGGTCCTGCTCGGCGTCGCAATCGCCGTCGTGCTCTCCGAACGGCTCGGCGTGCGGCGCGACGACGATCCTCTCTCGCGCGTCGCGTTGCTCGCCGCACTTTTGGTGCTCGCCTATGCCGCGATCGCTCCGGTCGATCTCGCGGTGCGACGCTCGGAAGCCGTTTCCGCCGACCGGGCGGCGCTCGCGGTCACGCACGATCCCGCCGCCGCCGTGCGCGCCTTGGTGCGGCAGGGCGACCACCGCGTCGAGGGGCTCTGCCCGAGCGCGGGCGCCCTGTTCTTCGTCGATCCGCATCCGCCGCTTGGCTCGCGCATCGCCGCGATCGAGGGGCGCCCCGACCCCTGCCGTTCCCCTTCTTAATCGTCCTTAAATAAAGGCGCGACGGACGCGCGCTCTGCGAGAGGAGGAAGGAGCGTTTTGTCGCATCTACGACTTAACGCATCCTTAACGTTCTGCTGCGCTCTCGGATGCGTTTCATCACTGAATCTTGTGGAGATGACTACGTGTATCAACGCCTCTCACGAGCGCTCGCCGTTGCCGCGCTCGTCGCCCTCGCTGCCTGTTCGGGGAACGGCTCGACCGGGATGACGCCCCTCTCGCCGACGGCCTCGTTGCCGTCGCAGCCCATGCTCCCCAGTAACGTCGTCGAATCGTGCGGCGGCCCCGTGCCGGTCGGCTATTCGCGTTGCTTTGCGCTCATGCGCACCGATGTCGGCGCGCCGGTCGACGCCTCGATGCGGGTACCGATGGGCCGTCCCGGCGGTACCTCGACGACGCCCGCCGGATACGGCCCGAGCGATCTTCGCTCGGCGTACTCCTTCCCGTCGACGACGGCCGGAAGCGGACAGACCGTGGCGATCGTCGATGCCTACGACGATCCGAACGCCGAGAACGATGTGAACGTCTATCGTTCGCAGTACGGCATTCCCGCCTGTACCACCG
>JAJXXM010000128.1:0-7118 GCA_021781095.1 bacterium | reverse complement strand
GTACCACCGCGAACGGCTGTTTCAAAAAGGTCAATCAGAACGGCGTTCAAGGAAGCTATCCGCGTGGAAACTCGAGCTGGGGACAAGAGATCTCGCTCGATCTCGATATGGTCTCGGCGGTCTGCCCGAACTGCCACATTCTGCTCGTAGAAGCGAGCAGCGCTTCCAACAGCGATCTCGATACCGCCGTCAATACCGCCGCCTCGCTCGGAGCGACCGAGATCAGCAATAGCTACGGCGGCAGCGAAACCAACGCCACGAACTCCGCGTACAACCACCCCGGCATCGCGATCACGGCGAGCGCCGGCGATAGCGGGACCGGCGCCGAACAGCCCGCGTCCTACGCGACCGTCACCGCAGTCGGTGGTACCACGCTCAACCGAGCGAGCAACGCACGCGGCTGGAGCGAGACCGTGTGGAGCGGTAGCGGCAGCGGTTGCAGCGCCTACGTTGCAAAACCCTCATGGCAGACCGGCTCGGTCTTCGCTTGCCCGAATCGCACCAACAACGACGTATCGGCCGATGCCGACCCGAACACGGGCGTCGCCGTCTACGATAGCTATGGTTCGAAACGGAACACCGGCTGGCTCGTCTTCGGCGGCACCAGCGTCGCGAGCCCCGTCATTGCGTCGGCATACGCACTTGCGGGGAATGCCGCATCGGTCACCTACGGATCGTATCCGTACTCGCATACCGCCGACTTCAACGACGTCACGTCGGGAAGCAACGGCACCTGCACGTACGCGTACGTCTGCAACGCCGAAGTCGGCTACGACGGCCCGACCGGCGTCGGCACGCCGAATGGAGTCGCCGGGCTCTAAACTCCGAACCCGGTAAACGCGATGGGCGCCGACGGAGAACGTCGGCGCCCATTTCATGTCTCGATCGCGTACGTTACGCCGCGAGGACGACTCCACCGGTGACGCGCGTACCGACGTGCCGTTCGGTGAGCAACTCGATCACCGCCGCGTGTGCGATGCGTCCATCGCAGATCTCCGCAGCGCCGATACCGCCGCGAACGCCGCGCGCGGCGGCGCGCATCGTCGCGCGCAGATCGGGGGCGACGCGTTCGTCATCGGCGAGCGCGAGTGCCTCGGCGGCCGTGAGTTCGAAGATGGGATCGTTGGTCAGCGGATTGGCGACCGAACCGGCGCGGTGGAAGAAGATCGCTCGCGATGCGTGGAGGGCGACGCCGACGGCGCGCGCGACGTCGTCGGCTTCAACGAGCTCTTCACGCGCGGCGATCGGTGCGTACGCGACCGGTTCGACGATGGGGACGAAACCCGCCTCGAGCAGCGCGAGCAGTACCTCGGGCTGAACCGCTCCGACGCCTCCGGCGGCATGCGGCAGCAACGCGCCGTCCGCGCCGGTCACGCCGACCGCGCGGTTCTGCGAGAGATTCATGCGCATCACCAGCGCGCGGGCGCTCGGGGCATCGGGGGCGACGATCACCGCGCCGACACCTTTCTCGCGCAGTACGTCGATATCGGCGAACAGCGTTGCATCCTGTGCGTTCGCCGTCTCTCGATCGCAGCGTAGGACGAAGGTCGTTCCCGAAAGTCTCTCTCCGCTCACCGTCGCGCGTTCCCCCTTACTAGGAGAATCGGCAGCCGCATGCGACGATTTAGTCGGCGCGAAAGGCGTTCACGCTCGGTAACGCGCGCTCGGTCCCTTCGGCGAGCCAGCGTTCGGCTCCATCGGCGGCGGCGACCACGACGCGCGCGAGCGTATCGCGTTGCGCGACGGGAAATGCGCCGAGCACGTAGTCGATGCTGTCGCCGCCATCCGGACGCCCGACGCCGACGCGCAGGCGGGCGAAGTGCTCGCCGATCGTCCCGATAATCGAACGCAATCCATTATGGCCGCCGTGCCCCCCCGACGCGCGCATGCGCAGGCGCCCGAGCGGAAGATCCATATCGTCGCTGATGACGAGAATGCGTTCGGGCGGCGTGCGATACCACGAGGAAATCAGACGAACGGGAACGCCGCTGAGATTCATGTAGGAGGTGGGTTCGACGAGGACCACATTCCGTTCGCGCACCAACGCCTGGCGCGCTTGGTCCTTTTGGCGCCAGTTCGTAACGCCGAAACGACGCGCTACCTCGTCGACGATCGCGAACCCGACGTTGTGGCGCGTTGCCTCGTACTCTTTTCCGGGATTGCCGAGCCCGACGATCAGGCTCGGCGATTCGCTGCGATTGCTTATGCTTTGGTCTCGCTCTTTTGACCGAGCACTTCAGGTTCGATCTGCTCGGCGGTCGCTCCGACGGCGCTCTCTTCGAGCTGGCGTGCCGTTTTCGAAGCTTCGACCGTAATGAGGACGGTCTCGGGTGAGGTGACGAGGCGGAAACCCTTCGGCAGTTTGACCTCGCCGGCGCTAATGTGCCGGTGAACGCCGAGCTCGCTGACGTCGATATCGATGTGCTCCGGCAATTGATCTGCGGGGCCTTCCACTTCGATGTGGTGCGAGAGCAGATCCATCACGCCGCCGAACTCCTTCACGCCGGGTGCGACCCCGACCGTGGCGATCGGCACGCGCGCCGTGACGGCCTCGTTCAGGCCGACGCGCTGGAAATCGACGTGAATGACGCGGCGCGTCACCGGATGGCGCTGGACCGCGCGCAACAGCGCGGTATCGATCGTCTTGCCCGCATGGACGAGCGTCAGCACGCCGCCGGCTTCGTGGCGACCGGCGAGTTCTTCGAACGCGCGCCCTTCCATCGCCAAGTGGCGCGGTGCGTCGCCGTGTCCGTAGAGAACTGCGGGCACCATGCCTTTCGCGCGCAGCGCCGATGCTGATGAGGAGCCCGTCGTTTCGCGGGGCTCGACGGGAAGGACGTGAACTTTGGTAGGCATGGGGTTCCTCTGCTTTCTCGTTGGTAGGATCGGTTCAAGAAACGGTGACGGGCTCTGCGAAGTTCGCGTCGATTTTCATATCGTCGACGCTGAAGAGTTCGGAGACCGACCGGTTGGTCGTGATGCGGCCGATCGCGTCGGCGAACGTCTGCGCGATCGAGAGTTGGACGAACTTCTCGCCGGCCGGCTGCAAGATGGGAATGGTGTCGGTAACGATGACGCGTTCGATCACCGAATTGGCGAGCACCTCGATGGCGTTGTCGGCGAAGAGGCCGTGCGTCGCGACGGTATGCACGCTCGTCGCTCCGCGCGCCTTGATCGCTTCGGCGGCCTTGGCAAGCG
The DNA here is from genome assembly GCA_021781095.1 of bacterium. The sequence goes on along the minus strand of JAJXXM010000128.1, from coordinate 3,920 downwards.
TGCCGCCGGTCGAGATCATATCGTCGACGATCACCGCAATTTTGCCGTTCACGTCGCCGACGATATCGGTCACCTCGGAGACGTCGGGCTGCGGGCGGCGTTTGAACACGATCGCGAGTGAGGCGTTGAGCCGCTTGGCAAACAATTCGGCGCGGTGGACGCCGCCCGCATCGGGAGAGACGACGACGATACGGTCGTCGCTGAGCCCTTCGCGCTTGAGATAATTGCAGAGCGTCGGCATCGCCATGAGATTGTCGACCGGAATATCGAAAAAGCCCTGAATTTGTGCGGCGTGGAGATCCATGGTGACCACGCGTTTGGTTCCCGTCGTTTTCAACAAGTTCGCGACGACCTTCGCGGAGATCGGCTCGCGCGGCTTCGTCTTTTTATCTTGCTTGGCGTAGCCGTAATAGGGAACCACGGCGGTGATACGGGCCGCCGACGCGCGGCGGAGGGCGTCGATCATGAGGAGCAGCTCGACGAGGGCGTCGTTGACGCCGTTCCCGTTGGGGGCCTTGCAGATCGACTGCACGACGAAGACCTCCGCTCCGCGGACGTTCTCGCGGATCTCGATGCGCGTCTCTTCGTTTTTGAACTTCGTCACGAGCGCGTCGCCCAACGATATCTTCATGCGCTTGGCGATCGCCTCGGCGAGTTGCGGATTCGAACTCCCGGAAAACAGGAGAGGCGTGGTGCTCAAGGGATGGCTCCTAGGGCGGGCGGGTAGACCCTGTGGTTCCGAGCGGGCCGCTCTCACTCCTCGCCGAATCACGCTCAAAGTGGCTTTGCAGGGAACATTTCGGCTCGTTTCACCCTTCTCGCTCGCCGGGGACCAGCCGGCGGCAACCGAGGCGCTCGCCGACGGCGTGAGGCGCGGCGACCGCATTCAGACATTGCTCGGCGTGACCGGCTCGGGAAAGACGATGGCGATGGCGCGCACCATCGAACTCGTCCAAAAACCGACGCTCGTGCTCTGCCACAATAAGACGCTCGCGGCCCAGCTCTGCGCCGAATTCCGCGAATTTTTTCCGCAAAATGCAGTCGAGTATTTCGTTTCCTACTTCGATTATTATCAGCCCGAAGCGTACGTTGCGGCGACCGATACCTACATCGAGAAGGATTCCTCGATCAACGACGAGATCGAGCGCCTCCGCCACGCCGCGACGCAATCGTTACTGACGAGGCGCGACACGCTCATCGTCGCTTCGGTCTCGTGCATCTTCGGCCTCGGCTCGCCCTCCGATTACATGGAGATGTCGCAGCGCATCGCGGTCGGAGAAGAGATCGATCGCGATTACCTGCTGCGCCGCTTGGTCGACATGCAGTATCGCCGGAACGATCTCAATTTAGTGCGAGGCACCTTTCGCGTGCGCGGCGACACGTTAGAGCTCGTCGGCGTCGAAGAGGAGCTCGTCCATCGGATCGAATTTTTCGGCGACACGATCGAAGCGATCAACGTCGTGAATCTCATGACGGGGGAGTACGTCGAATCGAAAGACGAACTCCTCGTCTTCCCCGCCAAGCACTTCATCACGCCCGACGAAAAACTCCGCCGCGCGATCGCGAGCATCGAAGCGGAGCTGTTCGAGCGGCTCGCGGTGCTGCGCGATGGGGGAAAGTTGCTCGAAGCGCAACGGCTGGAGCAACGAACCCGCTACGATCTCGACATGTTGCGCGAGGTCGGCTACTGCAACGGCATCGAGAATTACTCCCGCCATCTCACCGGGCGCGAAGCGGGATCGACGCCGTGGTGCTTGCTCGACTTTTTCCCGAAGGACTGGCTGCTCTTCGTCGACGAGTCGCACGTCACGTTGCCGCAGGTCCACGGTATGCTGCCCGGCGATCGCGCGCGAAAACTCTCGCTCGTAGAGCACGGCTTCCGGCTTCCCAGCGCTCTCGACAATCGCCCGTTGAGTTACGAAGAGTTCGACGCGCACCTCAACCAAGCGATTTACGTCTCGGCGACGCCGGGAACCTACGAGACCGGACGGAGCGCTCAGGTGGTGGAGATGATCGTCCGCCCGACGGGGCTCGTCGACCCCGAGATCGAGGTGCGCCCGACGCGCCATCAGGTCGACGATCTGATGGAAGAGATTCGCCTTCGCGTCGCGCGCAACGAACGCGTGCTCGTAACGACGCTCACGAAAAAGATGGCCGAGGATCTCACCGATTTCCTCGTCGAAGCGGGCTTGAAGGTTCGCTATCTCCACAGCGAAGTCGACACGCTCGAGCGGATTTCGATTCTGCGCGATCTGCGCAACGGCGTCTTCGACGTGCTCGTCGGGATCAATCTGTTGCGCGAGGGGCTCGATCTCCCGGAGGTCTCGCTCGTCGGGATCCTCGATGCCGATAAGGAAGGGTACCTGCGCAGCGCGACTTCGTTGATTCAAACCATCGGCCGCGCCGCCCGCCACGTCGAGGGCAAGGTCATCATGTACGCCGATAACCTCACCGAATCGATGGCGCGCGCGATCGGCGAAACGCGTCGGCGCCGCGAACGCCAGACGGCGTACAACCTCGAGCACGGCATCGAGCCGCGCAGCGTCCGTAAGGAAGTGCGCGATATTCTGGCGATGGTCGGCGGGGGCGATCGCGGTGAGAAGAAAGCGAGCGCGCGCGATCGGTTGCCGCGAGAGGTTGCGGCGCGTATGGCCGCCGACCTCGAAAAAAAGATGCGCGAGTTCGCGGCGAATCTCGAGTTCGAAAAAGCCGCTGCGGTGCGCGACGAACTCATCGAGGTGCGAAAACAGAGCGGGGCTGCCGAATCGATTTTGTTTGGAGCGCGCGCGCCGAAAGTGCTCGCGCGTGCGCTTGACGAAAGAGATCCGGAATGATCGATCTCGTTCTTTTCGACCTCGACGATACGTTACACGACGACACGCAGGCCTGTTTGCTCGCGGGCATGGAGAGTGCCGAGGAGATCGCGCGCGAACGCGGGATCGACGCGCGGCAACTCGCCGACGCCTACGCTCGCGAGGCCGCGCATTTTTGGCACGGGATAACCGCCGAGCAACTGCGCACGAAGTTGGCGCGGTTGCGCGAAACCATGTGGGAGCGCGCGCTCGACGAAGTGGGCATCGCCGATCCCGCACTCGCGCGCCGAACCGCCGAGCGCTACTATCTGCTACGAAAGAAATATTTCGCGCTCTTTCCCGGGGCGCTGGAGTTGTTGGAGGAACAGCGGACGCGCGGGCGCCGGCTCGGCATCCTCACCAACGGCTTTGCGGAGACGCACGTGGAGAAAATCGCGCTGCTCGGGCTCGCCGAAGCGGTCGATGCGACCTTTTTTGCCGACGACACCGGCCTGCTCAAGCCCGACCCGGCGTTCTTCGAATACGCGTGCGAGCGGCTCGGGGTGCCGCCGAAGCATGCCGCGATGGTCGGCGACCGGTACGACCGCGATATCGCCGGCGCCTTAGCGGCCGGGATGACCGCGATCTGGCTCAACGTGCGCGGCGAGCAGCTCCCCACCGACGCGCCGCCCCCGCATGCAACCGTCACGGCGTTTTCAGGGGTTGGTCGAGCGCTGGAGATCGCTGCGGCGCGGTCTCGGAACGGATGAAGATGGGACACGGACTCGATTCGATCGTTATTAAGGGGGCGCGCGAACACAATCTCAAAAACGTCGATCTGACGCTGCCGCGCAATCGGCTCATCGTCGTGACCGGGCTCTCGGGCTCCGGAAAATCCTCGCTGGCCTTCGATACGATCTATGCCGAGGGGCAGCGCCGGTACGTCGAGTCGCTCTCGTCGTACGCGCGCCAATTTTTGGGGCAGATGGAGAAGCCCGACGTCGATTACATCGAGGGGCTCTCGCCGGCGATCTCGATCGATCAAAAGTCGACCTCGCGCAACCCGCGCTCGACGGTGGGAACCGTCACCGAGATCTACGACTACCTTCGCCTGCTCTTCGCGCGCAT
>JAJXXM010000306.1 GCA_021781095.1 bacterium | reverse complement strand
GCGGAAAGTCACCGAAGACGTCGCCGACCGCTGCGTTTTTCTCAAGGGGACGAAGAGCGGCCGATTCTATTGCGGCGTCTACGAAGGGCGCCCGGGAGATTGCCGCGAGTTTTCGCCGATCGGCTGTGAAGATGTCGACGACATGATTCCGCGCCGTTCGAAATTCGAACCCGGCTCGCCGTTTCAACCCAAGAAGCGCGGCACGCGTCGTTCGCGCCGCTAACCCCTACGACCAAACGCCCGCAAGGAGACCGAGATGATGCGTCGCTCCCTTTCGCTGCTCGTACCGTTGTTCGCACTCGCGTGGATCGCGGCATCACCGATGCCGCTTCCAGCGCTGCACTGGCGATTTATCGGCCCCCTTCGCGGCGGACGCACCGTTGCGGTGAGCGGCGTGCGACAGGCGCCGAACACGTTTTATATGGCCTCGGTCAACGGCGGCGTATGGAAGACGACGAACGCCGCGCGCACGTGGCAACCGATTTTCGACGGAGAATCGAGCGGCTCGGTCGGAGCCCTCGCCGTCGCACCGAGCGATCCGAATATTCTCTACGTCGGTAGCGGCGAAGGGCTACGCCGCCCCGATCTCGCCGTCGGTAACGGTGTCTATCGCTCCGGCGATGCCGGAAAAACGTGGCAGCACCTCGGCTTGCGTTCCGGGCAGCAGATTCAACATATCGCGGTCGATCCGCGCGATCCCAACCGTTTGTTCGTCGCCGTGCTCGGCCACCCGTACGGCCCGAATGCAGAACGCGGGCTCTACCGCAGCACCGACGGCGGCGCGCATTTCACGCGCGTGCTCGGCGGCGGGCCGGATCTCGGCGCGGTTGACGTGCGCATCGATCCCAGCGATCCGCAGATCGTCTACGCCGCGCTCTGGGCATCGCGCAACGGCCCGTGGAACCTTCAGGCGGTCTACGAACACCCGCATCAAGACGGGCTCTTCAAATCGACCGACGGCGGCACGACGTGGACGAAACTCACCAACGGGCTCCCCAAAGCGGTGGGGCGCATCGGCATCGCGATCGCGCCTTCGAATCCCAACCGGGTATACGCGGTCGTCGCGCGCGGAAATGCGTGCGGCATCTATCGCTCCGATAACGCCGGCGCGAATTGGAAGCTTACCAACGCAGAGAATCGCGTCTGCGGACGGACCGAAGATTTCGCAGAGATGGCGGTCGACCCGCGCAACGACAATATCGCGTACTCGGTCAACACCTCGACCTGGCGTTCGTACGACGGCGGGCGCACCTGGAGCGCGATGAAAGGCGCACCCGGCGGCGACGATTACCATACCGTCTGGGTCGATCCGGCCGATCCGTCGCACATTATTCTCGGCGCCGATCAGGGCGCGACGGTTTCGGTCGACGGCGGCAAAACGTGGAGTTCGTGGTACAACCAACCGACCGCCGAAATGTACCACGTCAACGTCAGTGCGGGCTATCCATATTGGGTCTGCGGCGGACAACAAGAGTCGGGATCGGCCTGCGTGCGCAGCTATGGCCCGTGGGGCGAGATCACGATGCGCGATTGGATGACGGCCGGCGCGCAAGAATACGGCTACGTCGTGCCGGACCCGTTGCATCCGCACCGCTTCTTCGGTGGAAAACTCGAACGATTCGATTCGCGCACCGGGCAAGTGCTGGAAGTCTCGCCCGACGTGCTCCCCTACGGCCCGAATCTTCACCCGCGCGACCGCTACGACCGCACCGCACCGATCGCATTCAACCATTTCGATAAACACATACTCTATTACGGCAGCGACGTCGTGTACCGCAGCGAGAACGAGGGGCGCACGTGGGCGCGCATCTCTCCCGATCTCGCCTACAAGCATCTCATCGTGCCGACGACGTTGGGCTCGTTTCGCAGCCAAGTGAACGCGCGAAACGCACCGCGCGGTGTCGTCTACTCACTCGCACCTTCGTATCGCAGCGTCGGCACGATCTGGGCGGGCACCGACGATGGCCGCGTCTGGCTGACCCGCGACGGCGGCGCACATTGGAGCAACGTCACGCCGAAGGGCATGACGCCGTGGAGCAAAGTTTCGCAGATCGATGCGGGCCGCTTCAGCGATGCGACCGCCTACCTCGCGGTAACGCGCTTCCGCCTCAACGACATGCACCCGTACGTTTCTGTGACGCACGACTACGGCAAGCATTGGCGACTCGCGGTCTCCGGCTTGCCGATGCAACCCGTCGATGCCGTCCGCGAAGATAACAAGCGCCCGGGGCTGCTCTACGCCGGCACCGAGAACGGCGTCGAGGTTTCTTTCGATGACGGAGCCAACTGGCAGAGCCTCCAACTCAACCTCCCGCATACCTCGGTACGCGATCTCGTCGTACATCTCAACGATCTCGTCGTCGCCACGCACGGCCGCGGTTTCTGGATTCTCGACGATATCGCGCCGCTGCGCACGCTCTCATCGCAGGTGCTCGCGCAACGCGTGCATCTCTTTGCCCCGGCATCGGCGTATCGTCTGCGCCGCAGCACGAACACCGACACGCCGCTCCCTCCCGAGACCCCAACGGGGATGAACCCACCCTACGGTGCGGCGATCGATTACTCATTAACGCGTTCGGCAAAAACGGTCGTCGTCGAAATCTACGATGCACGTGGACGGCTCGTCCGGCGCTACGCGAGCGACGAGCCGAATCGCCCCGCGATGCCCGAACTCGATAAGCCCGCGTGGTGGGAACGCGCGCAGACGCGCCCCTCGACGGGCGCGGGAATGCACCGCATCTATTGGGACCTGCACGGCACGCCGCCGGCGAGCATCGGCTACGACCTGCCGATCTCGGCGGTTCCGCACAAAACGCCGCAGGTACCGCAGGGCCCGCTCGCTCCGCCGGGGCGCTACACCGTGAAGCTGATCGTCGATGGGAGCGCGCAGCATGCCTCGCTGCTCCTCCGCCCGGATCCGCAGATTCATCTCAGTGCGGCGACCTACGCTTCGCAGTACGCGCTCGCCGGTCGCTTGGTTCGCGCGATGAACGCCAGCTATGCGGCATACGACGCGGCACGAGCGAAACACGACCGCACGCTCGCCCGCCGGTGGGCGAATCTCAACGGCGAACTCGGCGAATTGCTCCCGGTCGTCGACGGCGTCGATGCCGCCCCGACCGCGGCGATGCGAGCCTTTGCATCCAAACTCCTCACCGCGGCGTTACAGCACCAAGGAAAGGGGTAATCTATGCAACGTATTTTCACCGTATTCGCTACGGCGCTTCTCTCACTCTCGCTCGCGGGGGCCGCGCTCGCCGCTCCGACTCATCTCACCGTCCAGATCGCGTCGCTGAACAACAGCGGCGAGCATGGTAGCGCCACGCTCGTGCAGAGCAAGGCAGGCGTGCTGGTCACCGTGCATTTGCTCGGAAACAAGGCCGCACAGCCGACGCACATTCACGCCGGAACCTGCGGAAACATCAACGCCGCTCCGGAATGGCCGTTACATAACACCGTCAACGGCATCAGTAAGACGCTCGTTAGCGGGGTCACGATCTCGCAGATGCTCGCATCGCACTACGCGATCAATATCCATAAGAGCCTGACGGATCTCAAGGACTACGTCGCCTGCGGGAATATCAAGGGCTAACCCTCGATCGCACGCGAATCGAGAGCGGTCGGTGCGAAGACGCATCGGCCGCTTCTTTTATACGCTATACTCGGAGGCATCGTGAAAGAACGCGCCTCGACCGTTCCTCCGCCGCAGATCCCGCTCGCATTCGTAGCGACGGCGCTCCTTTGGCTAGGGGCGCTCGCGCTCTGGGGGATCCTCGGTTCTCCGGCGCCGCTCGCAGCGCTCCACGCGCTGATCCTCGGCTTTTTTCTCACCACCGCGATGGGGCTCATCTACCAGTTCGTCCCGGTCGTAGCGATGGTGCCGTTGCAGTTGCAGTGGCTCAGCTTCGTCCATCTCGCATGCGCGGTGATCGGAACGCTGTTGCTCGTCGTGGGATTCGCACGCGGAGGTTTCTCCGAGGTGCGCGACGGCGGCGCACTCTTTCTCGTCGGCGTGCTGTTGCAGATCGTCGTCCTCACCGCGACGCTGCGCAGGCAACGCCCCGCCGCCCCGGCCGCCGCCGCGACGCTCTCGCTACTCTGGTTATTGGGAACGCTCGTCGCCGGGCTCTGGACGGCACAACGATTGATCGACGGCCGCGCGACCGGTGCGGCGCCGTTCTCGCATGCGCTCTTGGGGCTCGCCGGGTTCTTCGGTACGCTCATCGTCGGGGTGACGTTACGCTTGCTGCGTATGTTCGAACGATTCGATCTCGAAACGCGCGCTCCGTATCTTGCCGGTGCGACGAGTCTCGCCGCACTGCTTGCGCTGCTCGCCGTCATCTTTGCGCCGGGGCTCGCATTCGTACCGCTCGAACTCGCGGCGGCGGCATTCTTCTTCACCCTCTTCCGGTTGCTACGCAAGCGAAACCCAGCCTATCAGCGCGAGACGCTCTTCTACGCCCTTGCGAGTGCGATCGGCGCGCTCGCCGCACCGATCGCACTCGCGTTGCGTGATGGGCAGCTGGCGATTCTGCTCGCACTCTGGGTATTCGTCGGTTGCGCGGTGGTTGGGTATCTGCAGCGCATCGTTCCGTTTCTCTGGTGGATCGCACGGTCGCGCAGCGAAGGTACGCGAAATATCCCCACGCTCGGCGAGATGAACCACTCCGTGCTCGGCTTTGCGATTCTCGCGTTCTGGCTGCTCGGCGGAGCGCTGCTCGCGATCGGCGCCGAGCGCGCGGCAGCGGCATTCGCCTTGCTCGCGTGGGCGGGGCTCCTCACCCAGCTCGCGCGTCCGTTCTTGCTGCGGAAGAGAACGGCGGGAGACCGATCGATAACGCGGCCACAAGACTTCACAGGTTGAAGACTGGTTTTTTGTCCTCGGTGAACTGGCGCTCGACCCGTCGCGACTTCATTTGCGACGAAAGCGCGAGTGCCCACCGAAGCGAGCCGGTTTCACACAAAGGCCGGCGCCACGCCTTAAAGCAGATTACGAAAGCGCCAAGCTATACTTACCGTTACGGAAGTACATATGATGCTTCCAATCCATCCGTAAATAGCGTAGTGCGCCGCATTTGAAGTGGTCCCAATGGATCCTAATGGCCAGAAAAGTGATGCCGCTGAAATAAAAAGTACACGCGGTGTCAGCGGAATTCGTCTCGAAATATATAACCCGATTAGGCCACAAAATATTGTACCTACAATAGGATTCATCTTATGAACCCCGCGAGCTTGCTCGATTTTCTAGGAGGGCTAGATCCTTCCCCTCCGAGCAATTGAATTCCTTAAGACTTAAATACGCCAAGTTATAGAGGGCTCGTCGCAAGACTTGAAAGAAGATCATTCCTCGATCCGTCCCGTCCTACAGTCGATCGAGAACTCCGATGGCATCGCCCCAGGGATCGCGAGCAGCCCGCAAATTCGTTGCTCGACAATTTTCGTGAGCTCAATGCCATCGGCTTGCGTCTCCGTGTGCCAAAGTATTCCATCGGCGCCTATTCCCCACAGGCCCCAGAAGTCGAAGAGCACGACGACACCCGCGTCTGACACCACCTGCATCCCGGTAACGAAAGAAGAGTCGAGGCATTCGTACCTTTCGGGTCGTTCAACATCGACGAGGTAGGCCGCGCCGCTCGACACCACAACGATCCTTCGGCCGAGTAAGCACGACGCGGCCCCGGAAAAGGCACTCTGCCCGGGCGAGAACAGCCCAACCCATCCGGGTTGCCGCTCACGGAAAACTTTCAAGAGGGCGCCGTCTCGAAGTCGCTCTCCCGGATACGTGAAGGAATACTCGTTGTGTGTCGCGGCCGGTCGCTCGGAGGCCGGCTCGATTCGAACGTCGGCCGCGAGGGTCGTGTTAATAATAATAATATTCATCGCGATATCCTCACGGCCCGACTTTTCAAAAATGCCCCCCAAGGCCAACGCGCAGGTTGCGCCGACGAGAACACCGCTCCATTGGCGGCGCGCACCTTGGCGCCCGCATCTGGAAACCCCTTTAGGATAGGGGAGGCGAACCCGTCTCGGCTACGCGCGTCGCCCTCGCGAAGCCGACTGCACTGCGCCATTCCATTCGCGCGGAAGAGAACGGATGAAACGCCGGAGAATCATGCGGCATGAACGATCCCATTCTCCCGTCGCGTTTCGGCGAGCCCGATGAGGCGACGCTTCCCGACGATATCGCCGCAATCTACGCAAAGAACCGCGAACGCATCGGTTTCGTGCCGAACGTCTTTCGCGCGTACGCTCGGCGTCCCGAACATTTTCGCGCCTTCATGGCCTACCACGACGTGCTCATGCGAGGCGAGAGCGGGCTCTCGCGCTTCGAACGCGAAGCGATCGTCGTTGCGGTCTCCAGCGAGAATCGCTGTCAGTACTGCATGACGGCGCACGGAGCGGCACTGCGCGTTATCGGTAAGGATGTAGAGCTTGCCGAACAGATCGCCAACAATTGGCGCAGCGCTCGTCTCAGCGACCGGTTGCGAACGATCCTCACCTTCGCATCGCGCGTGAACGAGCCGGGATTTGCCGCCACCGATGCCGAGATCGATGCACTTCGGGCCGCCGGCCTCTCCGATAACGACATCTGGGATATCGCTGCGGTCGCGGCATTTTTTGGCTTCTCCAACCGCATGGCCGGGATGATGGATATGCGGCCGAACGCCGAGTTCTATTCGATGGGGCGATAAGCGGAGCCGAGCGCGACGATTGCCGCACACCAGCCGAGCGCGCCGAACGCCGCCGCCAGCGCGACCGGTGCGGCGAAGCCGGCCAGCAACCCCATCAGCCCGTAGAGCACGGCGCTCTGAAACGCCACGAACGAAAGCCATGCCGGAAGCGGGCGAGCGAGGCTCGCGAGATGCCCGTCGAGCATCTGTCCGACCCATCCGACGAGCACGACGTAACCGAATGCATCGCTCCAATGGTGGCCGAGCAAGGTGCCGATGCCGAGCACGATCGCGACGAGCGACCACAACACGCTCGCGACGACGAACGCTCGCACCACCATCGCGCCCTGCGAACGAGCGACGATATCGAGCGTATCGACGGCATAGGCGAGCGCGGCGATCGCCATCGCCACCGCACCAACCCACATCGTCGCGAGCGAGCCCGCTGCCGCACCTGCTGCAAGGACGATCGCACCGGCCATGCCGAGCGTCCCGACGACGATATGCGCGAAGAGCAACCGCGAACGCTCGGCAAAAAGCAATCGAAGCGTCCGCGCCGAGACTCCGTAAATCAACAGCGTCAACCAACCGAGTAACCCGAGAAGCGCGTGCGCGCGAGCGAGATGGAGAAACCATGCCGGAACGACCGGCGCCGCGATCGCTCCCGCGAGCGTCGCGCCGAGCACGGCGACGAGCGCGAAGATGATCAACGAGATCGAAAAGGCCCGCGCGACGGCGCGCTCGACGCGTTCGCCGCGAGCCGCCCCCGAGAGCGCCCACAGGGCGAGGGCAACGTAAAACGCTGCCGCAACGACGAGGATGCCGCCGACCGCCGGAATTGCGCGATCGAAGGCGAGCCATGCCGCCGGAAAACAGATCGCCCCTACGGCGAAGCCTGCGAGCGCGAGGTGCTGCAGCCTCGGGGCCTGCCATGTGACGCCCGTGGTCGCAGGAATCAACGGAATCAAAATTGCGAGCGCGGTGAGCGTGATCCAGCCGAGCCCGACCAAATGGATCCATGCGATCGCCGCGGGCGTGAGCCCGGCGACTCCTTGTTGGGTGGCGATCCAGAATAAGAGCACCCACGATGCGGCGTGCGCGAGTTGCGCGAGCACCAGCGCCCAGCGAGGCGCGCGTTGAAGAAATTCGCGCATCGTTACGAAATCGCCGCGGCGAAGCGCGCCGCATCGATATTTCCGCCGGTCAGAATGATGCCGACGTTCTTCCCCGCAACCTCGATGCGGCCGGCGAGTAACGCCGCGAGCGCCGCCGCCCCGCTGGGCTCGAGCACGATCTTCAATCGTTCGCAAGCAAACCTCATCGCCGAACGCAGGTCGTCGTCGCTCACCGTCGCGATGCGCGCGCCGTGCGCGCGCGCGATTTCAAAGGTCAATTTTCCCGGCGAGGTGGTTTGCAATCCGTCGGCGATCGTCTGCGGCACGGGAATGCTCACGCGTTCGCCGGCGGCGAGCGAGCGCTGGAAATCGTTGCCCGCTTCGGGCTCCACCCCCCAGAGTGCGGCGTCGGGCGAGCGGTCGTGAAGCGCGATCGCGCTGCCGGAGAGCAATCCGCCGCCGCCGACGGCGAGCACCAAGGCATCGAGCGTGCCGATCTCTTCGCCGAGTTCGAGCGCGGCGGTTCCGGCGCCGGCGATAATGCGCGGATCGTCGTAGGGTGCGATCGTGAGCGCTCCACTTCGAGCGACGATCTCCGCGGCGATCGCTTCGCGATCTTCCTCGCCGCGCCGGTACTCCACCACGCGCGCCCCGTATCCGCGCGTCGCCTCGCGTTTGCTCGCCGGGGCGTCATGCGGCATCACGATCGTCGCTTCGATGCCGAGTAGTGCTGCGGCGAGCGCGACGCCTTGGGCGTGGTTGCCGCTGGAATACGCAACGACGCCGCGCGCCCGTTCCTCCGGAGAGAGCGAGGCGAGCGCGTTATAGGCGCCGCGAAATTTGAACGCTCCGACCCGTTGAAAATTCTCGCATTTTACGTGCACTCGTGCCCCGACGCGCGCGTCGAGCGTGCGCGAGTGCAGAACCGGCGTGCGGTGCGCCACCCCTTCGATGCGACGCGCCGCAGCGCGAACCTCATCTATACCGGGGAGTAACGCCACGCAACGATCTTCCCGTTTTCGTCGAGCCGGAGCTTCTCCCGATAGGTCGCCTTTTGAAACTTCACGATGAAACAGTGCACGCCGGGTTCGCAAGGCTTCACTTCTTTGACGGATTCGATCTTTCCCAAGGGAGCGAGGGCATCGGCGGCCTCAGCGACGCGCACGCGGTCGATATTCACCCCCTTTGCGAGTTCGTTCTGGACCGGAGCGATGGAGTTGTTCTGCATCGCCCGCGTGATGCGATCCGCAAGGCGCTCGTAGCGGTTCTCCCCACCGCAACTGACGAGCGCGAGGGCCGCACACGCGGCGATGGCGAGCGTCAAACGTTTCATTTAGGCGGTTGCCTCCTGTTGCATGCGTGTGGTGAAGGGCACCAATCGATGTTTGGGGTTCCACTCCTCGATGAGTCGCAGGCTCCATTCGCGCTCGGCGAGCAGCACGGGGCGTCCCTCCCAATCTTCCAAGAGCATCGAGCCGCTTCCCAGTTGGAGCGGCGTCGCGCCGACGAGCTCCCCTTCGACGCGACGAATCGTGTCGTGCGGGAGCCGCGAAAAGTGGGTGCGCACGTTGTATTCCGCTTCCAAGCGATATTTCGCCACCTCGAATTGCAGTTCGCCGACCGCCCCCAAAATCGGTTCGGAGCGCATCGATCCATACGGATAAAACACCTGCACCGCTCCCTCTTCCCGCAATTGCGCGATCCCTTTCGCAAACGATTTGTACCCAGCGCTATCGATACTCCGAACGCTCGCAAAATGTTCCGGTGCGAACGCGGGAATCGGTGCGAACGCCACCTCGCTTCCGACGTAGACGGGGTCGCCGATGGCAAAAACCCCGGGGTTGGCGAGCCCGACGACGTCACCGGCATAGGCGGTTTCGAGCGATTCGCGCTCGTCGGCGAAGAGCCGCATGGCGCGAGCGAGCCGGACGTCCTTTCCGGAGCGGCCGTTGCGCACCACCATATCGCGCGCGAACTCACCGCTGCAGACGCGAAGGAACGCAATCCGGTCGCGATGCCGTGGATCCATATTCGCCTGGATCTTGAAAACGAATCCCGAGAAACGCGGCGTCTCCGGCGCGAGTGCGACTCCGCCCGAGAACGCGCGCGCGCCGGGCGGCGGCGCGAGCTCGAGAAAGCGATCGAGAAAGAGCTGTACGCCGAAGTTCGTCGCGGCACTCCCGAAAAAGACCGGCGTCGCCGCTCCACGAGCGAATGCGTCGCGATCGAAACGCGCCCCGGCACCCTCCAACAATTCGACGCCGTCGATAAACTCGCGATAGCTGTCGTCGTCGACGAGTTCGCGCAGGCCGGGGTCGTCGATACCGGCCATCTGTACCGCCGCGCGTTTCGCCCCGTGAGCGGTTCGTTCGAAGACGTGTACCTCGTGCGTCGCGCGATCGTAGACGCCGCGGAAGCGTTCGCCGTTTCCGAGCGGCCAGTTCATCGGAAATGCGGCGATCCCGAGCACCGATTCCAATTCGTCAAGCAGTTCGAGCGGGTCGCGGCTAGGGCGGTCCATCTTGTTGATAAACGTGAAGAGCGGAATCCCGCGCTCGCGACAGATTGCAAAGAGCTTTTTCGTCTGCGGTTCGACGCCGCGTGCCGCGTCGATCAGCATCACCGCACTATCGGCGGCCATCAACGTTCGATAGGTATCCTCGCCGAAATCTTGGTGCCCCGGCGTGTCGAGCAGATTGATCGTATGGTCGCGATAGGGAAACTGCAGCACCGTCGAGGTGATCGAGATGCCGCGTTCGCGCTCCAACTCCATCCAGTCGCTCGTCGCCGATCGGCGCGCGCGACGCGCCGCAACTTGCCCCGCCACGTGAATCGCGCCTCCGTAGAGCAGCAATTTTTCGGTGAGCGTGGTTTTCCCGGCGTCGGGGTGCGAGATAATGGCGAAGGTGCGTCGTTCGCGGACGCGTTCGGCGAGGTCGTTCACGGTTGTGGTACCACTTTGTAAGCGCGAAGCTCGGGTCCCCCTCCGGGGCCTCGTGCCAGCAAGTAAAGACGCGATGCAGTTCGGTAGAGTTCCGAGGGTGCGGGAACCGCGATGCGCTCGTCGCCGCGCGCGACCACGATGCTCGCCGCATCGATGGTGATGCGGCAGCTTCCAAACGCGAGCGTGCGCCCCGGTGCGACGCGAACGGCGCTCGCCGGGAGGTGCGCGCGCACGTATGCTTCGGAGCCGGTGCTCTTTTCGACCTCCTCAAAGCAACGCGGTTGCGCGGCGAGCGCCCACACCCCGCGCGCGTCGACCGCTCCGTGCACGACGTGCGAGATGCGCTTGTCGACGTACGGCTTCGGCGGAGCGGGCACCGACGTCGCGGCGACGTGAATCTGCAACTCGTGCAAGCGAAAGATCGACGTCACGATCACCAGCGTTCCCATCACGACGACGATCGCCAAAAAGAGCGAGATCGTCATACGCGCAGCGATAGGCGGACGCGCGCGACCGCGATGGCGTAATCGGCGGCTCCATAATAGATGTCGAACGTGCGCTCTCCGAGGTGCGGCAGCGCCTCGATCCCCGTCGGGAAAACGACGTTGTCGACGACGCCGTGGCATTCGTACGGCTCGGTCGCGACGAGAAAGGGCGCGGGCGAACGATAGAGCACGCGGTCGGGGCGCTCGTAATCGTGCACCACGATACCGGCATTATACGAAAACCGCGGATGTATCCCGTCGACGCGGCGAAGATCGACGCCGTGGTAGATCGAGAGCCATCCTTCCGGGACGCGGATCGGCGGCGTTCCGGCGCCGACTTTAATGCGTCCCCACGATGCGTCGGGGGAGAGGACGCGCACCGATTCGCGCACTTGAAGCAATGCGTTTCGGTCGCGTTTCACATTCTCGAGCGGGATATACGCGATGCGAATCGATTCGCGTTGATCGTAGGGCATCGCGCGAATGACCGGAATCGCGGCGACGCCGTTCACCGCCGAAAGGCGCAACATCGGGCGATGGTAGAACGCGAGCGAGAGGTGCCCTTCGGGCGAGAGTACGGGTTCCGGAAAAAAGGCCGCATCTTTGTCGTCGTGATCGGGAAGATCCGCCGCGCTAAAATCGACGAGGCCGAGGCGTTCGTAACTGATGCCGCTCTGCGAATAGGCGAGCGCGATGCGCGCACCGCGTGGGCCGTACGCGGTGTACGCCATAATATACGCATCGAGTGCCGGAATATAGGTGACGCGTGGATCTTCACAGCCCCAACCATGTGCGGCGCGTAATTCGTAGGGCAGCGTCGGCTCGAGCGCGTAGCCCTCGTCGATCGTCGCGTTCTCGCCGGCGAGGCGGAAGCGACCGATCCGCGACACATTCCCGGCCGCGACCATGCGCGGAAAGAGCAACCGCTCGCCGTTGCGTGCTTGAACGAACGCGGGGTTCAGCATCCCCTCGGCGGCGTCGGCGCGACCGTCGGGCGTGAGGACCAGGCCGCGACGCTCCACCCGAACGTCGTAGGAAAAATTCGTCACCGCGACCATTACGGCAACACCGTCTCCGCGACTTGGCGATCCTCGGGGGTAACGACGACCACTTGAATCCCGCGACGGTACGCCGAATTGGGGATCACCCAGAGCGTATAGGTGCGGTAGGGGCGCGTCGGCTCGCCGCCGTCGCTCGGAGGCTGTTCGAATGCCACCACACGCACGTGGCGGAGCCCGGCGTCGATCGATTCGACGATTTGGCGGAAGCCGCTCCGATGGTGCGGCCCCATGAGCAGCGCCACGCAAAATTCGGTGCGAAAGCGGACGTCCCCGGCAGCGAGCCCATAGCGGCCGAGCTCGCTGCGACTCCGGATAACCACGATCCGGTCGCCGTGCCCGGCATCATAGGTGAGGCCCGCGCCATAGGTGCGGACGCGGACATCGCGGCAGCCGACCAAGACGAGTAAGAGGAGCAAGGCCGACAGACGCTTCACGAGGCCTTCAGTTCGGCTGAAACGAGCCCGACCCCCTTGCAGAATCGGGCCATGAAGCGCATGCTGTATGCCTGATTCCGCCAAATGTCGCCTCAGGATGGTGTCACGATGATCGCTAAAGGAATCGTTGCTCTCGCGCTCGCCGCCTCGACCGGCGTGACGGCGCCGAGCCCTTCCCCGGCACCCGCAGCGCCGGTGCTGCCGCCGCTGAAGGTCATCGTGCGCGTCAAGGCCACGACGCCGTGCACGCGGATGGCCGTCCACGCGAATGCGGCGATTCTACTCGCGCTTCGCAACGATGCGACGCTGCAACAGACGATCGCGCGCCTGCGCACCGTGAAGCTCAGCCACAACAACAGCATCGATCGGCGCAACGGCCTCAACGATCTCTCCAATCTCGCGGGGCGCCTCCTGCGCAATGCGCGCGACGCCGATCGTGAGACCGGAAAGATCCTCAATTTCGCCAAGACGGTCAAGGACCCGAAAGAGAAGGCCGCGCTCGTTGCGTTCGTTCACGCACTCGGCGGTGCGGTCGGACGGCAGCGCAAAACCGCGCGCGATCTCGACGGATTCGTCGCGACGCTGGAAGCCTACGACATGATGCGCGTCGACGACACGCAAGCAAGCATGCAGCGCTACACCACGGGCTATTACTCCGTCCCCACGGTTCCCGATCCGACCGAGATCCACATGACGCCCGCGATCGACCGCGACTGGACCGCGATCTATTCGGGGCGCTATCCCGTCTACTGGAACGGGCAAGAATCGCCCTCGGAGCAGACCGGCCTCAGCGACACGCAGCTCGCCCACCTCGCCGCACGCGATTTCCAGCAGCGCTTGCCTGCCATCGCCGGGGACGAGAGCACCGCCGCTCAACCGATCCTTCAAGCAGCCGAGCACTGTTAAGGGCGCCCTTAGGGCCGAGCGACGCCAGTCATAGGCGCCCCTCCAAGGCCGCGGTTATCGTGGTACCTTGTGAGGAACCTGCGTCGTTTCGCGATAGCCGCCGCCATCGTCGGGTTTGGAGCCGTTCTCTTAGGAAGTTGGACGCGCATTAACGGCGCCGGAATGACCTGTCCCGACTGGCCGCTCTGCCACGGGAAGTTGATTCCATCGATGTCCGACGGAACGATCTGGGAGTGGAGCCACCGGCTCTTTGCGTTCTCCACCGCTCCCCTGGTCGCCATCGTCGCCTATCTCGCCTTCCGCCTTCGCACGCGCCTTCCGCTGCTGCGCCCGTTGGTCGCTGCGGTCGCCGCGCTCTTTCTCGTACAAGTGCTGCTCGGCGCGGCAACGGTGAAACTCGGCAACTCGCCGATCTCGGTCGTCCTGCATTGGGGTACGGCGATGGCCTTCATCGCTTCGCTCGTTGCCATCGCCGTCGTTACGACGATTCCGGAGACGGCGCCGAACGAATCGCGCACGGTCGCAACCGCAGGGAACTCCGTCTCGTCGGTGCTGCTCGCGACGACGATCGCCGCATTCGTCACCATGTGCGTCGGCGCGTACGTTAGTTCGAGCGGCGCCGGGCTCGCCTGCCTCACGTTACCGGCGTGCGCCGGACACGTGCTCGTCGCGCAGCCCGCGCAACAGGTGCAAATGCTGCACCGCACCTTCGCGGCGATCACGTTCGTGCTCTCGGTAATCGCGACGATCGTCGTCTTTCTCCGCGAACCCTCGCGGCGCGTTCGTGCGACCGCGGCCGTCGGCTTCGCGCTCCTCTGCACCCAGGTGCTGCTCGGATTGATGAACGTCGCGTTGCGCCTTCCGACCGATCTCCGTGAAGCACATGCCGCCAATGCCGCACTCCTATTCATCGCCTACTGCAGCGCGCTGAGTTTCTCGTTGGTGCGCGGCCTCGAACGTCCGCGCGAATCGAGCCTCAGTTGAGTTCGACGCTCGCGCGCGTCGACGGGCTCGGCGGCCCACCGATGGGGGGCCCGCTCGGCCTCGCTTCGGCGTATCTCGAACTCACGAAACCGCGCATCATCGTCCTGCTGCTCGTTACGACGCTGGCGGCAATGTTGATGGCGGCGCACGGATTTCCGCCGCCGGCACTGATCTTCTGGACGCTCCTCGGCGGTGCGCTCTCGTCGGCATCGGCGGGTGCCCTCAACTGCGTCTACGATGCCGATATCGACGGCTTGATGCGACGCACGCAGACGCGCCCCATTCCGACCGGACGCATCACCATCGTTCCGGCAACGATCTACGCCGTCGCGCTCGGAATCGCCGCGTTTGCGATTTTATATCTCCTCGTGAATCCGCTCGCGGCATGGCTCTCGCTCTCCGGGAATCTCTATTACGTCGGTATCTATACGATGTGGCTCAAGCGTCGCACGCCGTTGAACATCGTTATCGGCGGCGCGGCAGGCTCGATTCCGCCGCTCGTCGGATGGGCCGCGGTAACGGGAACGCTCGCGCCGGCGGCGTTCGGCCTCTTTCTGCTGGTGTTCTTGTGGACGCCTCCGCATTTTTGGTCGCTCGCGCTCATGACCGAGACCGACTACGATAAGGCCGGCATCCCGA
Source organism: bacterium (assembly GCA_021781095.1). The sequence continues at coordinate 2,509 of JAJXXM010000306.1, read as the reverse complement.
TGCTTCCCAACGTCGTCGGCGAACACCGCACGCGCGTCGAGATTGCAATCTACAGCGTGGTGCTCGTTCTCGGATCGCTGGTTTTCTATCCCTTGCACGTCTTCGGCCCGGCGTATGCGATCTCCGCAACGATCCTCGGTGGCCTCTTTCTGTACTATGCGTTTCACACGCTGCGCGATGCGACGAACGCATTCGCACGCGAGCTCTTTCGCTATTCGTTAGTCTATCTCGCATTGATGTCGCTCGCCATGGTCGTCGATCGCATCATCCTGCGATGATACCGAAGCTCGATAATCGTACTCGTTCGCTCCTGCTGACACTCGCGCTCGGCGTTTTCGCCGGAGCGCTCGACCTCTCGGTCCTTTCGCCCGCGCTCCCGGCAATAGGCCGGCAATTCGCGGTGCCCCTCGGCGACCTCGCATGGATCTTCACGCTCTACCTGCTCGCCAACGTCGCGAGTATTGCGATTGCGGCGACGCTCGCCGACCGCTACGGGCGGCGCACGATCTATCTCGTCTGCATCTCGCTCTTCGCCGTCGGCTCGTTGCTCGCAATCCTGGCTCCGAGTTACCCCGTCTTTCTCGTAGCGCGCGCGTTGCAGGCGCTCGGCGCGGGCGGCATCTTCCCGGTTGCGACCGCCGCAATCGGCGACGTCATTCCGCTCGAAAAACGGGGCGCGGCGCTCGGTGCGGTGGCGGCCACCTGGGGCGCGGCTGCGGTCCTTGGGCCGACGATCGGCGGCATCGTCACGCACGCGCTCAGTTGGCGGTGGATTTTCGCGGCGAATATCCCGCTCGCCGCATGGGTCTTTTTTCGCGCCGTGCGCGACGTCCCAACCAACGCGCCTCGCGTACGTCCGCCACTCGACGCGCTAGGGCTCATCGCGATGACCGCCGGGCTGCTCGCCGCCGTCTCCGGCCTGACGACGCTCGATCCATGGTTGGGAATTGCCGGCCTCGTCATTCTCGCCGCCTTCGTACTCTTCGAACGGCGCATCGCGCACCCAATCGTCCCGCTCTCGCTCTTCTCGACACCGCAACTTGCGAAAACGTACGCTCTCGAATTGCTGATCGGTCTGCTCGAAGGCTCGCTGTTTTTCGTGCCTACGGTGATCGTAGCGGCGCAACATCGCAATGAAATCGAAGCCGGCGCGATCGCCGCGCTCGGCGCGCTCGCCTTCGTGGTCGTCATCCCGATCTCCGGAAAGGCGCTCGACCGCATCGGAAGCCGCAGCGTTCTGCTGCTCGGCAGCGCCTGCACCGCGATCGGGCTCGCCGTCTTTGCGTTTGGGTTCACCTCGCTTGCCTGGAGTATCGTCGCCATGCTCGTCGCGGGTATCGGCTTCGGGGCGCTCCTCGGCGCGCCGACGCGCTACATCATTACCAATGCCGCCGACGCCGACCGACGATCGACCGCACTCGGATTTCTCAGCCAGGCGTTGATCGTCGGGCAGCTGATCGGCGGCTCGCTCGCGGGCGGGCTCTTCGACGCGCATCGGCAACCGAACGCCGGCTTCCGCGAGGCGTACCTCGCGTTTGTCGCCGTCTCGATCGTGGCGCTCATCGTGGCAACCCAACTCGATTCTCGCGCGCGCGAGCGTGCGAAAGCGAGGCACCTCTCGGAGGCCGCCGAACGATGAACGGATGGCTACCCACACCGTCTTCAACCAAGTCCCTCCGCTCGAGGACTACGATCTCTTTCAAACCGACCGCGCGCTGACCGACGCGCTACGCGCCTTTGCGCCGCAGGCCGAGTTCGACGATGCGCGCGCGCTCGGGGTGCTCGCCGGGAAGCCGGAGTGGATCGAACGCGGCCGTTTGGCGAACGATTATCCGCCGGAGTTGCATGCATTTACCGCGCGCGGCGAGCGGATCGACGAAGTGCGCTACCATCCCGCATGGCACGACTTCATGCGCGTCGCCGTCGAGCGAGGACTTCATGCCGCGGCGTGGGTCGATCCTCGCCCGCACGCACACCTGCGCCGCGCGGTCGGATTCTATCTCTGGAGCCAGGTTGAGGCCGGGCACGTTTGCCCGATCTCGATGACCGCCGCAGCGATCCCGGCGATCCGTCACCAACCCGCGCTCGCCGCCGAGTGGGAGCCGCATATTACCGCGCGTAGCTACGATCCGAAGCTCGCGCCCTACGCCGAAAAGCGCTCCGCCCTTTGCGGCATGGCGATGACGGAGAAGCAAGGCGGCTCCGACGTACGCGCCAACACGACCCTCGCGACGCCGCAAGAGAGATCCGGCGGCGGAAATCTCTACACGCTGGTCGGACACAAATGGTTCTGCTCCGCGCCGATGTGCGATCTCTTTTTTGTCCTCGCGCAGGCGCCCGGTGGATTGACGTGTTTTTTGGTCCCGCGCATCCTCCCCGACGGGACGCGCAACGCTTTCGCCATCCAACGGCTGAAATCGAAACTCGGGAATCGCAGCAATGCCTCCGCCGAGATCGAATTCGATGGAACGCAAGCATGGGCGGTCGGCGAAGAGGGGCGAGATCGGAA
>JAJXXM010000164.1 GCA_021781095.1 bacterium | reverse complement strand
CGTCCATTTCATGCCGGAGCGATGGATGAGCATGAGCCCGCCGAAGACCGTCACGACGACCACCGGAACGGCAGCGAGATACGAACTGATCTCGCCGATATATTGCACCGCCGGCCACTGAACGAAATCCATATAGAGGTGGTGGAAATACGCAATGATGACGAACACCAGCGTCCCCCACCAGGCCACGACGAGTGGAATCGACGAGTGGTACGCACGTTTCGTACAGATCGGCAACGCGACGTAGATGCCCGCAACCGCCATATACATGGTGAGATTGGCGAACGTATGGCCGAACTGATAGGTGAGATTTTTCGCCCAGAGCGGATCGATAACGACGTGCGGATCGAGCCAATGGGCGATCATGGCGATGCCGACCAAGAGCCCCGACGCGCCGCCGATGAGGCCGTCGATCGCAACGACGGTCGCCGCGAGCATTTGCGGGCTCGGCGGGTGTTTCCCCGCGGCCTCGAATGCCTTGCGCCCGAAGACGTAGTCGAGCCCGAGCGCCGATCCCAATCCACCAGAGCTACGCAAGATCGCGCCGAGAATTTGCGCGCAGATCAGCATGAAGCCGAGCATGACCGCGGCAACGCCGAGCAACCACGCTCCGGTCGCCCACGAGGGCCAGGTGGTTCCCACGAAAGGAAGCGGGTAGAGCATCGTCCAGAGCGCGCCGTAATGGCCGAAAACGACGCTGACGATCTACCACCAGAACGCCGATCGCGAAGAATGCGAACGCGAGCATCGCCACGCGTTCGTCGAGATGAAGATCGCGATCGACCAGATACCAGAGCAGCCCGAGGCCGGCGATCGCCATCGCGGTGATCATGCCGACGCCGTGGAGGCTCAACAACGAGTAAAATGTCCCGGTATCGATCGGTATCCAGCCGGCCTGCGAGGCGCGTAACCCGATTCCGACGAGCAACATCAGCCCGAAAATCGTGAGCCCCGCCACGATATAGGTCCACATAATTTTCATCGAACGTCAAAGCCTCCATGCATATAGGCGTGGCCGATTCCGCAGAACTCGAGACATCTCACGACGTAGTGGCCCTTTACGTGAAATTCGATCGGAAGGTGATTGATATAATCGGGCATCGCTTGAACCTGCGCGAAAAGCGTGCCGTCGGGAGCGTAGATGCCGAAGCCGTGGTTCACGTCTTGCGACGTGACGTCGAAGACGAGCGGAACGTCCGCCGGCAAAACTGAGGGCATGACGAATGCGTACTGCGCCGCCGTTACCTGAACGTGCCGCGCTCCCGCCGACGCTCGTGCCCACGGATACGGAAAGAACGGCACCGTGAGCGCGAACGCGATGGCCGCAACGACGAGTACGAGCCCGAGCCAGAGTTTGCGGATGCGATATCCGGCGTCGTTCACCACGCTCTGCGGTAACGGCTTTTTCGCCCCGTAGAGCGCGACGAACAGCATCGCTGCTATCGCGATCGCCGCCACGACGAAAAAGATCCTCAAAACCAAGAGACCGTCGCCCATGCATGACCCTCCTTCGAGCATTCTACACCTCGCTCGGCTCGAGGGAATGACGGGGGTCAATGACACGCGAATTACCCGTCGACCACCAACGACGCGGAAAGGAAGCACAGGTGCCCGGAGAGATCGAACCTCAGCAGGTCCAAGAGAAAGCGCGCGCGGGCGCCTTCCTCCTCGACGTTCGCGAGCCCGCGGAGTGGGCGGAGGGGCATATCGAGGGAGCGACGCTCATTCCCCTCGGCCACCTCGCCGCGCGCGTTGCGGAGATTCCAACCGACCGCGAGATCGTCTGCATCTGTCGTTCGGGGGCCCGAAGCGGGCGAGCGCAAGCCGCGATCGAAGCCTCGGGGCGCTTCGGGGCCTGTTACAACATGGCCGGCGGGATGTTGCGGTGGGTGCAGCGCGGATTGCCGGTAAAAAAGGGTCAATAATATGAATATTCCGATTACCGATGGAACGAAGGCGAAGCGCCTTTTTACCGGTTCGGGCGCGGAGGGCGAGATGGCGGCACAGATCGCCGAGAACGCGATGCATACCGCGCTCAAGATGACGCTGCTGATCGCGATGAACGGCCGAGCGCCCGACGTGCAGAGCAGTTTGGCCGCAGCCGTCAACGACCATCTCGAAGCGATCGTCAACACGTCGATGGATGCGGCTGCCGATGCCTTTACCGCCGGACGCGCGGCGATTGCATCGCAGCAGAGCCCGCATACCGCCGCGACGGAAGCCGCGATTGGAGCGGGAGTTGCAGCGGCGAGCGCGGCGACGAGTATCGGCCGCGTGCGCCACGCGCTCTATCGCGGCGGCTCGGTGCTCGGCGACGTTGAGGCAATCGCCTCCGGCAATCCGCAGCGCATGGTTCGCCGCGCGGAACAGCACGTTTTCTGGCGCGCTTTCGGCCGGGTGGGGCGCGGCCTCTTTCGCGGAATCGGCGGAAAGCGTTGATCGACGTCGAGTTATGAAACGTTCGCTTCTTCTGCTCGCGCTGCTCTTGCTCGCCGCATCCTCGGGAACGCTCCCGCCGGCGCCAGGGAAAGCGGTCATCACGTTGACGCCGAAGCCCGGCTTCTGGTCGGAACCAGCGGTGGCGATCGATCCCGCCGATCCGCGCCACGTCATCGCGGCCTACCAGGTCGGTGGGCTCGTCGACTATTCGCGCAACGCCGGACGCACCTGGAAGAGCGTGGCAGCTGTTCCCCACGACCATCGCCTGATCGACGGCGACGTTTCGCTCGCCTACGACGCACGGGGACACGCCGTTCTCTGTTACATCGCGTTCGATAAACTCGGTACCGAAAGTTATTGGGCGCACCACGCGACGCGGAACGGCATTTTTGTGGAACGTTCGAACGACGGCGGCCTCCATTGGCAGCGCCGTGCCGTCGCCGTGAAGGCTCCCGTGGGCCGCCCGAATGTTTTCGAGGACAAGCCCTATATCGTCGCCGACGATACGCACGGGCCCTATCGCGGCAATCTCTATATCGGATGGACCGAGTTCCATCGCGCGTACTCCGAAATGCTCTTTTCGCGCTCGACCGACGGCGGAGCGACGTGGTCGCACCCCATGCGCATCAGCACCGCGAACGGTTTGCCGCGCGACGATAACGGCGCGGTCGAGGGGTTCGACGGCGCCGTCGGCCCGCACGGGACGCTCTACGCCGTCTGGCAGGACGGCACGCATATCGTGTTCGCCGTCTCACGCGACGGCGGAAAAACTTTCGCGCCGTCGCACGCGATTATCGGCGTCCCATCGATGAATTATTACGTACAAGGCTACCAAGATCGCGAAGTCAACGGATTTCCCCAAATCGGGATGGCGCCGAAGGCGCATCGCCTCTTCGTCACCTGGTCCGATTACCGGAACGGTGAGGTCGATATCTTTAGCGCGACGTCAACCGATGGCGGCCTCACGTGGAGTGCGCCGACGAAGGTGAATTCCGATCGCGCGCACGACGGACGCGACCACCTCTTTCAATGGTTATCGGTCGATCCCACGAACGGCGACGCCTACGTCATTTTCGACGATCGTCGCGGCGACCCGAAGAACGAACTCGCCACCATAACGCTCGCGCGTTCGACCGATGGTGGGCGCACCTACCGTAATTACGAATGGACGACGCAGCCCTTCGATCCCTCGTTTCAATTTATGGGCGATTACAACGGCATTGCCGCATACGCGGGGCGCGTTTATGGCGTCTGGACCGAAGCTGCGCCGACGAAAGCGAAGCGCTGGAGCAAAGCGTGGCGTGCGCCGCGCACGGTCGTTCGCCTCGGCATGGCGCAATTTTAGGTTGCACCGAGGGCGGCCAAATCAGCATCCATCTGCCAGAGCAACGCGTCGCCACGATTTCACGCGATCCCGGCGGTCGAAACGAACGGCGATTCCCCTATAGGCGGCGATGCAGATGCTCCCAGCCACAAGGTAGTAGTAGCGCTCGCGCCCTTTCCCAGCTGCCGGCCGATCCTGTGATGGTTCCGTGCCGCAGCACGTGCGTAGGTCGGGCATGGGGATCGCCTTCCCCATTTGCCGTTCGAGAGCAACCCGCGGCTCGCCCACATAGAGGTGGCGCTCTAACGTCGCCACTTTCCAGCGATTGAACCACGTTTCAATCGGCATGGCCGGTCCGAGAAACACGATAAAGAACAGCGCCCCTAAAATAAGGGGAAATACTATATATCCCAAAGCCGTCCTCACGTACGAGTTCCACGATCCCAGCCGGGAAACAAACCGCACGACGACCATCGTTAATAGGAGCGACGCCAGCAGCAAGAGCGCAATAATCGTATTGAAGGACATTACGTGTCCACTTTATGAATGGGAACCGATAAAGAGTATCGCACCCGTTCGTGGCTCAACCACGATGTAGATCATTGGAACGACCGCCGAAAATCGGAATTTTTTATCCGGGAGAACGTTGTAGGTTATCCAATCCACGCCGGGGCACATGAGCTCTTTCGGTTTCATCGGGAAGCAGTTCGGCTTCAACGTTCCGGCAATTCCTTCGCCGACCTCAACCACTGCATTTCGGGAACCAATATGTAAAAAACCACTTCCCGCAATTCCGTGTTGGTGTGGAAACTGAGGCAACGCCGTAAATTCCAGAAACATCTCACCCGGCACGTGGCGTGAAAATGAATAGGAGCGCCCGTACGCCACGTTCGACAGGGCAATTGACGTCGGCTTGAAGGCATCGCGAACGCTCTTCCAACGTTGAAGATCGAGCGATTTTCGAAAGCTCTTCAGAGCGTCACGCTTGCCCCAAAAGAGGTAGAGTGCCGTCTTCGCCGTGCGCCCCTCGATGCGAGCGCCGCGAACGCCGCCACGTGAATAGTAGGGCAACTTTTCTACAAAGGTTGTCGGGATACGTGGAAGCGCACTGTTCATTCCCGCGACGAAGATGATGCTCGGTGTATCGTCGGTTTCAATAAGGTATTGGAGCTGAGGTACGTGGGCCGCTTTCCATGGCTGGAAAGGACTCCCGTTGGTAGCGAGCTTTTCCCATTGTGTCGGCACGCAATAATTTCGTGCGAGCGCGGTTGCATCAGCCGCGGAAAACTTGCTCTCCGCCGGATCGGCCCAGATGCGCCCCGATAGATCGACGCCCGCACGCGAAAGATCGGCGAGGAGCGCTCTCGTACCGGCCGGGCGAGCGAGGAGCGCTCTCCCCGACTCAATCATATCGAAATACCAGTCGAGGACCGGCGATCCGCTCCTCTCGTCCCGCGCCCGGGAAGCACCAGCGCGAGAAAAACGCTCGAAGCCGCGGGCATCGATCCCGTCGACGAGCGCACGTACGGCGGGGGTCACCCGCGCGCTCGAAGGGGCCGGGCTGCATCGTGCTGCGCGCGCCGCTGCGGGCAGCAGCAATGCAATCGCAAGAGCGCACACGCCCCGTCGGCACGCTTCCATGCCGCTTCGCCTCACAAGCGCGCCCATCGTGTCCATCCATCGCCCTCTCCGGCGCCGCCGCAGAGGCTCCCTGCTCGAAATCACCCTCAACCGCAAGGGCTTGCCGGAAGGGCTCGATAATCTCCGCCCGATGAAATCGGATATCGCTTCCCTATTTCGCTCCGTTTCTATTGCCGCTGCGGGGCTCGCACTCTTTTTAACGGCCTGCGGCGGCTCGGCGAACATTCCCCCGCGTACGAGTATCGGCCCGATGCCCGCCGGTCTCATTACGAACTTCGCACAGGGCATCAGTCCCCAAGCGATGCCGTTTTATATTGCGAACGGCCCCGACGGAAATCTTTGGTTTACCGAACCCTCGCTCGATCGCATCGGGCGAATGACGCCGAGCGGAGCCGTCACCGAATTCGGAAGCGGGCTCACTCCGCATGCATTCCCCCTCGACATAGCCGCGGGTCCCGACGGCAACCTCTGGTTCACCGAGCCTGCCATCGACAGTATCGGGCGAATCACGCCGAGCGGCACCATCACCGAGTTCTCCGCCGGTATCACTGCGAACGCCGACCCCAACGCAATCGTCGCAGGGCCCGACGGCAACCTGTGGTTTACCGAGAACGTCGACCAAATCGGACGCATCACGCCATCCGGAGTGGTCACCGAGTTCGCATCTGGTATCAGTGCGAACGCGCACCCCTTCGGCATAACGGCGGGGCCCGACGGCAACCTGTGGTTTACCGAACCCGGAATCGATCGTATCGCTCGTATCACGCCGAGCGGATCGGTGACTGAGTTTAGCTTCGCCCCGAACGTCACGATCGCTCCCGTCGCCATCGCGGCCGGCCCCGACGGCAACCTCTGGTTCACCGAGCCTAGCGCCGGTCGCATCGGGCGCCTCACCCCGAGCGGCGTGCTCACCGAGTTCACGTCGGGCATCACTCCTCAGGCAGGGCTCGGTGAAATAGCCTCCGGCCCCGACGGTAATCTGTGGTTCACCGAAGTATATGCCGATAAGATCGGGCGCATTACCCCGAGCGGCGTCGTTAGCGAGTTTTCGTATACGCTACCCGATGGCGCACGACCGCTCGGCATCGCAGCAGGCCCCGGGGGAAATATGTGGTTCACGGAGAGTAGTGCAAACGAAATCGGGAGCATCACGACGCAATGACGCCAATACCGGACCCCGAGTAATGCTTTCGGAGGGTCTCGCATGACCGATACCCGCTCGAACGATGTAGAAGCACGTCTCTCACGATTAGAACGAACGGTCGAAGAGCTTGCGGCGAACCTACAGACGCTGCAGGCGACCGAGCCTCCCGTGCGGCGCGCAGCGGCGAGCGCACCCGCAGCAGCCGCAGCACCACCCGTGCTCGCGGCACCGGCCTCCGAGGTGTCGCCCTCTTCGCTTTCTCGGCATTCCGCGGCCCGCACCGATGCCGAGGCGTTCCTCGGTGGCCGCGTCTTGTTGGCAATCGGTGCGATCACGTTATTGTTGGGCGTTGCATTTTTCATCGACTATGCATTCAGCAACGGATGGGTGGGACCGAGCGGTCGCGTTGCAATCGGTTTATTAGCGGGCGTCGCGCTCGTCGCGCTCGGCGACCGCCTGCAGATCAAAGGGCAGCCGCATTACGCCGGCGCGCTCACGGGGATCGGCGGCGGCGTTCTCTATCTTTCCTTGTGGGGCGCGGGCAACGCATTCCATCTCATTCCAATTTCGGTAAGTTTCGGCGCGATGTCGTTGGTCACCGCCGGATTAACGGTGCTCGCTCTCTATCGCAACTCCGAAGTGACCGCTACGTTCGCGATGTTGGGCGGGTTCATCACGCCGTTGCTGAACGTCACGCAAAATTCGGCACCGCTCACCTTACTTTTTTACGTCGCGATCCTCGACGGCGCACTCGCGTTCTTGCCGATCAACCGTCGGTGGCCACGCGTCCAAGCTGTTGCCTTTCTTTTTACGCAGTTCTTTCTCGCCGGCGCCGGAAGCAGCGTTCCAGCCCTCCCGCTTCCGACGATGCTTCTCTTTGCCACACTTTTCTTGACGCTCTTTGCGTGGCAGCCGATACGCAAAGCCTTCGCGTCGGTCGCACTATCGGCGTATGAATCCGCGTTGCTCGTATCGGCGACGGGCGCGTATTACCTCTGCCTTCACCTCGAACTCTACACCGCGCATCGTCACCTGCTCACTGCAGCGGTCGTCGCACTCGCGGCGGTCTACGTGCTGCTCGCGCAAAGGGCAAAGTCCAACGATCGCAACGTGCTCGCCGCCATCGCTCTCGCACTCATCACCGGCGGCGTCGCGATCACGTTCAGCGGCGCGGTCGCGATCGCCATTTGGGCCATCGAGGGCGCACTGCTCTGCTGGATCGGCCTTCAATTCGATCTTTGGGCCGTGCGTCTCTTCGGCTATCTCGCCTTTGCCTGTGCGCTACTCGCCGTCGGCACCTTTCTGCCGAGCAGCGGGCACCCGTTCCTCAACGACCGTTTCACGGTCTTCGCGATTATCGCCCTCTCGTTTTTTGCAGCGCATCTCGGATTCGTGAAGAAGTGCCCTGCCACCATCGGTGCGTTGGAGCGCGGCATCTTCACGGCATTCCAACCGCTCGGCCACCTTGCGCTCCTATACGCGCTTTCGAACGATCTGTATGCGGCGGTCGGCCATAGCCAACTCGCCATCACTCTCCTCTGGACGTTCTATGCCATCGCCCTATTCGCATATGGATTACGACGCGGTCTCGCGCTGGCGCGATGGGAAGGCTTAGCACTGCTTTTGGGTGCGATCATCAAGGCGTTCGCGGTCGATATGGAGGCCGTTAACCCGGGCATTCGCATCGTCTCGTTTCTGGCGCTCGGCATCGTATTGCTCGCCATTGCCTATGCCTATCAACGCCTCGCAGGGGCGGTAAAGGAGCGCACGTGATCGCCGCCGCTTTCGCCGCCGCAGTTCTCGCACCTACGTCGCTTCCGGCACGGTGGGAGCATTGGAAATACGTACGAACGATCCAGGCGCGGCGGACCGGAAGCGTTGCCTTCGAGGTTCCGCCCACGATTTACGCCAACGCGTTGCCGGACCTGAGCGATCTTCGCATCGTGGACGCACGCGGAGGCACGGTTCCCTTTGCAATTGTTACCTCCCCGGACTCCCAGAGCCCGACGTGGATCGATGCGACGGTCACCGATCGCGGGTTCGTACCCTCGCGCTACTCGCAAGCGGTCGCCGATTTGGGAGGGCATCGCACTCCGTACGGCGTGCTCGATATCGTCACGTCGCTCGACACGTTTGACGCACGCGTCGATGTCGACGCGAGCGACGATGGGCTCACCTGGCGCACCATTCGGACGAACGCACCAATTTACAACTACGAACGCGACGGCCTGGCAACCAACACGCAGGTGACCTTTCCCGCAAGCACGGCCCGCTACGTGCGGGTGCGCGTGCTGCAGCGCAACCATCTCTTTCCGATTCTCGGCTTGCGCTTTTCGGCGCCGTCGGCCGCTCCCGCGCAGGCGCGCTACCAAGTACGGCTTGGCGCTCCTTCGCACACCGCAGGAGGAACGGAAACCTATCGCGCCATCGGCATCGATGCGGTACCGGTGGACCGCATCCGTATCGATGCGGCGAATCGGCTCTACGCTCGCGACGTCGAAATCGAGAGCAGTGAGGATGGGCACGCCTGGCAAACGGTGGCATCCGGATCGGTCGCGCGAACGCACGATACCTATCGCGCCTTCATCGATTTCGATGAAACGCAGGCGCCCGACTGGCGTATTCGCATTCACAATGGAAGCGATGCACCGCTGCGTTCGGTCGTAGTAACTGCGTATGGCGTGCCGCGACGCGTCGTGTTCGACGCCCTTCCGGCGAACGGCTATCGCCTGATCTACGGCAACATCGCCGCACGCGCACCGCAGTTCGATTATGCCGCGACGCACGCCCACGTTGCAGAGGTTCCCGCCGATGCAACCTTAGGCGCGCCGGAGCGCAACCCGGGGTTCGTTCCCCTGCATACGCAGCCGTGGAGCGAACGCAACCCGTGGCTGCTCTGGGTCGCCCTCGCGATCGCCGTCGCCGGCATCGGCACCATCGCGATCCGCACGATGGGCAGCACTCAAAGCGGCGCCGACGACACCCGGTAACGCGCGGACGTTCGCACACTGCCGCCGCCCCGTGAGACCGGCGCTTCCCACGGCAGCGGAGAGAGTCCGCAGCGGCGTCGATGCCGCCCTACGCCAGAATTTGCGCTCTGGTCCACAGCCCTACTGCGGCGGCGCACGCAGCCGCTCCGAGAACGAGCAACATGGCGATGGCAATGTTCGGAGTAAGCCAATGCAGTGCAGCGCCCAAGCGATCGACGGTGAAGCCGCTGAACTTCACCTGCAACCCCGGTGCCTTTGCGGAATGGGTCATCAGCGCGACCGGATTGAACGGCGCGAGCGCCCGCAAAAGGCTCGATGCCGGATCTTGCGCGAGCATCGTCCAGATCACCCCGACGGGGATGACGGCGACACCTGCAAACGGCGCGCGCCGCAGAAGCATGCCGACGAGCGCGCTGTATCCGTAGACCGCAAATGGAAATGCGAGTGCGAAGAGCAGCGCGTGTGGATCGAAATTCGCCAGCATCGACGCGATCTTCGCAGGCCCGATAAATGGGAGTTCGGGAACATACATGATGGCGATCAAAATAGCGCATGCCACAAAAATGCTCGCAACATCGACCATCATCGCGAGAGCCGCGTTACGCCAGCGTGCCGATGGCAGTACCCACAGCGTGCGCGCCGCCTCGCGTGAGGTCCCGGCGAAAGCCGCTCCATAGATTGAAGCAAAGAGCGCGAGGGACCAGCCGATCAACGTGGTCAGTGCGAAGCTCAACGGCGAGGAGAAGCGATCCGCACCGTGCAGGGAGAGCTGCGCGTAGGCGAATATGAGGCTGGGAATCAACGCGATTATCGTCAATGCGATGACGGCTTTTTTCATGACTAAGAACTCACGGTACATCATTTCGCTATTTCCTCGTGGCTATCGACGGTTTCAAAAAATATGTCCTCGAGCGTCATATCGTGCTCGCGAATTTCGAGCGGAGCCAACGACGCAAGGGCCGTCCGGACCTCGAGTGCGTTTCCGTCGGTGTAGGTGCGGATCATGCTTCCGTCGAGCGTATAGCGGCCGGGCAGGCGTTCTCGCAGAAGTGCGGCGTCCGGCGGTGATGCAAACGTGCACTCAAGGACTCCGCGGCGATGGCGCACGTCTTCGAGGTCGCAATGTAAGCGAAGTTCGCCCCGCTTGAGAATCGCAAAACGCTCGACCGTACGTTCGATGTCGCCGATCTGATGGGAACTGAAAAGGATCGTCTTTCCGTCGGCGCCGGCATGCACGATGAGTTCGAGCAAAAGACGCTGCGCGACCGGATCGAGCCCCGACGCCGGCTCGTCGAGAACGAGCAAATCCGCGCCCTGAGCAAAAACGAGCGCCAGCGCGAGTGCTTGGCATTGCCCCTTGGACAGGCTGCCGACCCGGCGCGATAGGTCGATATCGAAACGCTCGACCAGCTCGGCGAAGCGCGCGCGATCGAAGGAGCGGAACGAACTAGAGCGTAGGTTCGCGTGCTCGCGCCCGGTCATAAAACCTTCGAGAACGCTGCCTTCCGGCAGATAAGCAATCCTCTCGAAAAGCTCCGGCGAGCGATTCTGCCCGAAAATGGTGATCTCGCCCGAGGTCGGCTCGGTGAAGCCGAGGATGCAGTTGATCGTTGTCGTCTTCCCGGCACCGTTCCGACCGAGCAACCCGAAGATGCATCCATGAGGGATCTCGAGTGTGAGATCGCGCACCGCAAAGCGGTCGCGATATTTTTTGTTCAAATGGCTGATCTGGAGTGCGTTCATGTCTCCTCGCCCTGCCGTTCATCGTCGTACCATTTTGCGATGGCATCGCGCAGCGAATCCTCGAGTTGCGACGCGGGCAACTGCAGCGCGCGGGCTTCTCGAACGACGGCATCGATACGCTCGGCGACCGTTTGCTCGTTCGCCTGGGCCGCCGCCCCATCACCGCCCGTCACGTAGGTTCCGCGACCGGGCAGGCTCTCGACCAGGCCGAGATGTTCGAGTTCGCGGATGGCCCGCGAGACGGTCGCCGGGTTCACGATCAACTCAGCGGAGAGCTGCTTCACGGTTGGAAGCTTCTCGCCGGGCTTGAGGATGCCGATCCCGATGGCGCGCCGGATCTGCTCCAAGAGTTGCAGATAGACCGGGTAGCCGCTTCGGGGATTGATGCGAAGATAGAATGGCATGTTGGTATAGTAATGTACTAGTACATTACTATACCAACATGCCATGGGTCAAGCCCACCCGAGCAGGCGCTCCGTCTGTCAACGGCAGCCGAGGGAAAATAGAAGTCCATCCCCTCATAGGGATGGACTTCACAATGTCGCCGACGCGGCTATGCGTTCGGGGTATTCTCTGCGGTTCTGCAGCATCGGGGTCGAGGAACGCCAATTTCCGGTCGTCAAACGCCGGAAGAGTTTCTTTTTCTGGAGCCGACGAGCGGACTTGAACCGCTGACCTGCTGATTACGAATCAGCTGCTCTACCAACTGAGCTACGTCGGCACGTGGAGACCGAGCCCGGCTATTCTGCGCGAACGGCGCCTTAGCCCTCCCGGTCGTGGAAGGTTCCGCGCTGCGCGCTCTCGTCCAGCTCGAGATCGTCCAGCAGATAATAGACGATCTTGCGGTCGTCGAAGCCGACCTTTGCCAGCCGCTTGCCCCCGATCTCCACGATCTCGTGGATGTGCCCCGGCACGCCGATGTAGCGGCGGTTCGTCGGCCCGTAGGCAGGGTCGCCCTCGGGCTTGGGCTTCGGGGTCGCCCGAACGCCCCGCAGCGGCGTCTGGTGGCGATGCGCGGCCACGCCTACGGCCGCTTCGGCGCGAGCGCGAACGCCTCGACGTAGGTGCGATCGCCCTCGGGCCAGCCCACCCAGATATCGCCGTTCTTGGGATCAATCGTGCCGGTGTGCATGCCGCGCGCGATCTTCTTCTGCCCGATTAGTTCGGGCACACCGCCCGCACGAATGGAGAAGAGCGTCAGCGAGGTTCCGAAACAGGCGAGCAGGCGGCGGCGCGCACTGAAACTGCACTGGTCGACTCCACCGGGGTACGTTGCTTCGTGCAGCAAGGCCCCGCTCGTCGAATAGACGCCGAGTTTGCCGTTCTCGCCGACGTCGATAATCGCGTCGTCCGCAGCATCGAAAATCAGCGGATGGTTGCCTTTCAGCAGCGGCGTCGGCATGACGCGTTTCACTTCCAGCGTACGCCCATCGATCGCCGCAATCGCACGCCGGTCGGTAAGATTTTGATAGAGCGTATGCGTGCGCGGATTCACCGCCAGATACTCGAGCTTCTTCGCCGGCAACGTCAGCGTTTTCAGCAATCTCATCGACGATGCGTCGATCACGTACAGGTGCGAGCCGTCGTCTTCGTCGGCGTAGATGTGCTTGGTCGCCGGATCGTAAGCAATCGCATCGACCGGCCCGCCGACCTTCACCGTGCGCAGCACGCGCCCCGCGACGGGATCGACCTCGCTCACGCTCTTATCGGTGCCGTTGCCGGTGAAGACGTGGCCGTTGCTTGGGTTGACCGCCACACCGTGCAAGGGACCGACGCGCACCGTTCGCAACACGCGCTTGCTATCGGCATCGATGACGACCAACTCGCGCGCCCCGGAGTGCGCGGCATAGATGCGTCGGCGCGCGCCGTCGGCGGTAAAATAATCGTAATAGCCCTTCCCGGGCACCAGCACTTTTGCAGAGGCCGCAACGATGGGCGGCGGTGTCATCATCGGCATGGTTGCGGGGTTCTCCCCGGCGGAAAACGAAGCCTCGTGGGCATGCTGGTAACCTTTCGCGGCAAGACGCCGCGGGTCGATCCGTCGGCCTTCATCGCTCCCACCGCTGTCTTAATCGGCGATGTCGAGGTCGGCCCGGAATCGAGTATTTGGTTCGGCGCCGTCCTGCGCGGCGACAACGGCCCGATCCGCGTCGGTGCGCGCACCTCCGTCCAAGATAACGCGGTAATTCACGTGACGGTCGCCACGAATATCGGCGACGACGTCACGATCGGGCATGCCGCGGTGATGGAAGATTGCACCATCGAATCGAAAGCGCTCATCGGCAGCAACGCCGTGCTGCTCAATGGCTGCAGCATCGGCCGGGGCTCGCTCGTCGCCGCCGGGAGTGTGGTCGGCGAACGCACGGTCGTTCCGGCAAACGTGCTCGTCGCCGGCGCCCCCGCAAAAGTGAAAAAAGCGATCGAGGGCGAGGCGCGGCGGTGGATCGAGATCGCTTCGGATGAATACATCCAGCTCACGCGCGCCTATCGCGCCGAGGGCATCGGCGCGCCAGAGGCGCAACAGGTGCAACCGTAGGCGCGATGGAGTTACTGCGCGACCGCATCGCTCGTTTTATCGCCGAAGAAGGGCACCGCACCAGCATCGACATTCATGGTGAGAATGCCGATGTCGCCGCGATTATGTTGCGCGCGCGCGGACAGCAAATTTGGGTCTCGGTGAGCGAGGACGACGAAACGTTTTACGTCGTCGCGGCGATGCACGAACTCCCCGCCTGGGCGCGCGACGCCAAACAGAACGCCGCGTTGTTGCTTGAATTGCAAGAATCGATGAAAGCGGTGAAGTTCTATCCCTCGCAGGACCGTTCGGGAGTGGTCGCCGCGGTCGAGCAATTTGCGAGCTCGCCCGAAGAGTTCATGCAGCATTTCTGGAAGCTCGTCGAATTAGTCCGCGAGAGCGGGGCGAGCGCGGTCGCGCGCATTCTCGACCGGACCGAGAGCAAATCGGCGGCGGAGAAATTCATCGACGCCTTCATGCGCGGCAGCCAATGATCGAAGAAGTCGTCCGCGGCATCGAGGCGGCGCTCGACGAGGAGTGGCTGCTTCACGAGCGCGACGACGACGCCGACGCGTTCCGCGTCTCGTTTAAAAGCGAGGGCGCGCGGTATTTTGCCATCGCCTATCGCGACGATCCAACCTTCGTGATGATCGGCTCGGGCTGGACGCTCCCCGACGACGTGGAATTCGCCGAGGCGGTCGAACTCGCCAATCAGCTCAACGCAAAAAAGAAACTCGTGAAAGTTGCGATCTGGGAAGAGGAGCGCGACGTGCTCTTCACCATCGAAACGCTCGCCGCGACCGGCGACGAGATCCAGCAACACATGGAGCGCATCCTCGACGTGCTCCGCGACACGGCGCAGAGCTTCTTCAACACGCTCCGCAGCGACGACGCGAGCTAACCGGCGAAGAAAATCTCGATTTCGTAGTTATCGGGATCGACGCAGAAAAGCGAGCGCGAGCTGCCGTGCGTCGCAGGGCCCGAGACGATATCGGCGCGAGCCGCACGCAGGCGCTGCGCCCACATATCGACATCCGCGGCGGCGCCCACTTGAAAGCCGAACGAAAACTTGCCGCGATCCGAGGGCGGGCGTTCGTGGAGTTCGAGCGTAAACGCCGGCCACCGCACCGTCACGGTATCGGCGGAGCGTTGCGTTGGGAGGCCGAGGACGTCGCGGTAAAAGCGTTCGGAGATCTCGATATCGGAGACCCCGAGCCGTAACCGCGTGAGCGTCATCGCAGACGTCGCGTTCATAGCCCGACGATTCTATGGCGCCGGGTAGTTCGCCTCGTCGCCGTAGGACTGGAAGAGGGTGTACTCCGCCTCGAAGCGGAGGTTCACTTTCCCCGTCGGGCCGTTGCGGTGCTTGGCGATGATGAACTCCGTCAGCTCGGGATCGGCGGCCTCTTTGTTGTAGTAGCCTTCGCGATAGAGGAAGGCCACGAAATCGGCCTCTTGTTCCAGCGACCCCGAATCGCGGAGATCGGCGAGCATCGGGCGCTTTTCGTTGCGCGTCTCGACACCGCGGTTGAGCTGCGCGAGCGCGATCACCGGCACTTCGAGATCCTTCGCCGTCACTTTCAACGTGCGGCAGATCTCGCTGATCTCTTCGTTTCGGTTCATCTGCCGTTGCATCGAACTCGGGTGCAGCAGCTGGAGGTAATCGATAAAGACCGCGCCGAGCCCGCGCGTCGCCTTCAAACGCCGGCAGCGGCTGCGCAACTCGCTGACGCTCAGGCCGCCCGAATCGTCGAGAAAGATCGGCAGCGTATCGAGTTCGTCCATCACCTTCGGAATGCGTCCCCAATCTTTGTCGCCGATGTTTCCGCGCCGAATATCGTGCATCGAAATGCGCACCGTCGCCGAGAGCAAGCGCAACACGAGTTCGCTATTGGACATTTCCAGCGAGAAGAACGCGACCGGCTGCCCCGCCGCGCGCGCCGCCGCCATCGCCATGTTCAGCGCAAACGAGGTCTTGCCCATGCCCGGGCGCGCTGCGATGATGACGAAGTTCCCCGGCTTAAACCCGGTGGTCACCGCATCGATATCGGGGAAGCCCGTCGTGACGCCGCTGAGCTCGCCGCGCCGGTAGTAATATTCTTCCAGCTCGTCGAGCGCGGGCTTCATCAGCGAGCCGACGTGGGCGAAATCCCCGCCCATCTGCCGTTGCCCGATCGCGAAAATCATCTGCTCGGAGCGATCGATCGCGCCTTCGACATCTTCTTCGGCTTCGAAGCCGGTCTGGACGATCTCGGTCCCGGCATGGATGAGCGAGCGCAGCGTTGATTTCTCGCGCACCAGCTTCGCGTAGTACGCCGCAGAGGCGGCGGTCTGCACCGAATTGACGAGCGTTCCGAGATAGGCGGGGCCGCCGACGCGTTCGAGCGCGCCGCGACGTTTTAATTCTTCGGCGAGCGTGATGCGGTCGAGCGGTTCGTTCCGTTCGTAGAGCGCGAGCAACGCCGAGAAAATCGTTTCGTGCGCATGCACGTAGAAATCGCTCGCGCGTACGATCTCCGAGATCGTCCCCATAATCTCGCGATCGATTAGGACCGATCCGATGCAGACGCGTTCGGCGTCGACGTTCTGGGGAGGGATACGCTCGACGGTGCGGCCGAGATCTGGCTGCGCGAAACTCATAGCCCGCTAGTTCCCGCGGGAGGCTGTGGAGCGCTTGCGAGTCTTAAGCGAAACTCCCGACTTTGTTGCGAACAACTTCGGCGCGCGTTTGATGCGCAGGGCACGCAGGACTTCGGCGACATCGTGTGCGGCGATCACCTCGATGCCGGAGAGCCGCGCGTCGATCTCGCGCGCGTTCTCGGCGGGCAACACGATCGCGCGCATTCCCGCTTGACGCGCCGCGTAGAGCTTCTCCACCACGCCGCCGACGCCGCGCACTTTCCCCGCGAGCGAGAGTTCGCCGGTCACCGCGACATCCTGCGGCAACGGCACGCGCGCGAGCGCGGAGTAGAGCGCGAGCAGAATCGCGAGCCCCGCGGAGGGGCCGTCGATATTGCCGCCGCCGATGACGTTGACGTGCAGGTCGAAATCGGCGGGATCGGTGCCGAGCAGCGAGCGCAGCACGCTCCCGGCGTTGAAAACCGAGTCGCGCGCCATCGTGCCGGCGGTCTCGTTGAACCGCACGCTCCCTTTCCCCGGTGCGGAGGCGGGGAAGGCGAGCGCTTCAATCTCGATAAGGCTCCCGACGTGGTGGAGCACGCCGAGCCCGAAGGCTTTGCCGACCTCGCGGCGCGCCCGCGCGCGCGCGGGCGTGTGCGCGACGAAGCGGCCGCTGCGCAGAACCGCCTGCAGATCCTCCTGCGTGATGTTGACGTGCGCGGGGAGCGCGTCGGCGCGCCGTTTGCCGGCGCTGCTGCGCGCGAGCGCGACGCCGTAGGCGTCGGCGACGAGTTGCACCGCTTTGCGCCCTTCGATCGTGTAGGTCGCTATCTGCTGCGCGATGCCGCGCGCGCCGGTCGCGCCGAGCCGGCGCATCGCGGCCTGCGCGATGGTGACGATTTGGTTCTGCGTGAGCGGCGAGAAATAGAGCTCCGCGCAGCGCGAGCGAATCGCCGGGTCGATCTCCTCGGGTTCCCGCGTCGTGGCGCCGATGAGAATGAAATCGGCGGGAGCGCCTTCGCGGAAGAGGCGCTTCACGTATTCGGGAACGTTCGGCGCGCTCTCGTCGAAGTACGAGGATTCGAAATGCACGCGTTTATCTTCGAGCACCTTGAGCAAGCGCGTCTGCAGCACCGGATCGAGCTCGCCGATCTCGTCGATGAAGAGCACGCCGCCGTGCGCGCGCGAGACGAGCCCGAGTTTCGGTTCGGGGATGCCGCTCTCGGCGAATTCGCGCCGACTGCCTTGATAGATGGGATCGTGAACGCTGCCCAGCAGCGGGTTGGTCGTCTCGCGCGGATCCCAGCGCAGCGTCGTGCCGTTCGCTTCGACGAACGGGGCATCTTTGGCAAACGGTGCGTAGGGGCGCGCTTTCGCCGCTTCCAGC